>CAZBZX010000158.1:0-9089 GCA_964496465.1 uncultured Bacteroidales bacterium | reverse complement strand
TCTCTAATTCATCATTTGTTTTAATTTTCACTTTATTTTGAAGGTTTCCTTCCGAAACTTTCTGACATGCAACCATTATTTGCTTTATTGCACTTATTATTTGAGTTACAATAATTACTCCTAACAAAACAGCAATTACCATTATAATCAAACCAATAGTACTATTTTGAATAATTGAGGACTTAATTTCTTTTTGAAGGTGTTCCATTTCTGATTTTACAATAAAAATTCCTCTTAAATTACTTTTCTCCGTTTTATCCAGTTCTGCTGCATTTAGTTCATGACAATCCATGCATCCTTTTGATTCGTCCATAAAAACAGGCCTCATTACCCATAATGAATTTGTTTCTTTATCAATATATGTAAAATGTTCTAGATTCTCAATTTCAAACCTTCTTAGAAAGGGTATTTCTTTTTCATTAGCTAAATGTTTTTCATTAAATGGATGAAGCGAAGCAATTTTAAATTTAAAATGTTGTGCAGATGAATCAATCGCTGAAGTTACGCCTTTTAGTTTCGCTTCTTTATCAACATCCACTAAACTAGTCCCATCTTGATGATTTTCGACATATTCTAATATATTCAATGTTAAAATCGCATTGCTTTTATCTTCTAAGTCGTTTATTCCCTGTTTGTTTAGCTTTATTGAAGAAGCTAATACTGCTATTGTTGTGCAGATTACTACTGGTAAAATTACTAAGGCTAACAGTTTTTTTTGAAGTGACATGATTCTAAATTTTTAATATTTATATTGCTAATAAAAGAATTAACTGAGTGATTGTGTTTTAAATAGCAATTTAATTTCTTGAATAAAATTAAAGCATTTTTATATTAGGCTGCACAATGTTTGAATGATTTATATCATCATTTCCAATGATTCGTGCTTTCTTTTTTGGAAATCGTTAATTTTGTTTATTTTAATTAAATATTTTATTCACACCAATGGTTAATTATGATTCAAATAATTTGTTCATCCAATTTCAACAAGGTGATGAGCATGCTTTTGAATTATTATTTAAAAAATTATTTCCCAGGCTGAATGATTTTGCCAGAAATATTTTAAATGATGACCAATTATCCCAGGATATTGTGCAGGATGTTTTTATTAAAGTTTGGGAAAAGAAAGCCTCAATTGAACCAATAAATATAGAAGCCTTTATATTTCGGGTTTTAAAAAATCAGTGTATCAATCATTTTAAATTTGAACAGTTAGTTGAAAATAAAAAGGTTAATTTGAAAGAATTGAAAGATATGGAAGAGTTATATCGGATCGATTTTATGAAGGATGAACCATATCAACTAATAGAGAAAGAATTACAAAATGAACTCGATTTCATATTAAATACATTACCCAAAAGGTGTAAGGAAGTTTTTATTTTAAGTCGTGTGGAAGGTTTAAAAAATAAAGAAATTGCTGAAAAACTGCAAATTCATATAAAAAATGTAGAAAAACATATAACAAAAGCACTTTCTATTTATAGAACTCACTTCAAAATTAATCAGTTTAGCATTTTTATTTCGCTACTTATCAAGTATTTATCAAATTAGATAAAATTTTTTAAGAACTAAGGGTGGGTAAAATCTATCCACAATGGTTATGTATAAAAGTTATAATCTTTAAAATATTAGCATGCAACAATTCGATGACCTAATTAGAAAATATGTTAATGGTATGTTATCGGAAAAAGAGTATTCGAAACTACTATCATTAATAAATATGAAACCTGAAAATTATAATTATTTTAAAAACTACATTAAAACCTGGGAACCTGAAATTAATATTCTTACTGATAAAAATTGGAGAAGTTTAAATTATAAACTTTCCAGTCTTCCTAATAATATTACGTCATCAAAGAAACAGAAATTAATTCATTCTATAAGCAAAGTTGCTGCTATATTGATCCTTGGATTAATATTAGGAGCTGTTATTAGCTACCTGGGAATAAATAATAAATTTCAACATAACAGCATAGTTTTTGAAGCACCTAGAGGTGAAAAATCAATAATTACACTTTCAGATGGTACAAAGGTTTGGCTTAATGGGGGGAGTACTATTGAATTAAACAGGAGCTTTAACTTTAATAGTAGGGAGATAAATTTAAAAGGGGAAGCCTATTTTGAAGTAATTAAAAATAAAAACAATCCTTTCAAAGTGTTCACTGAGGATGTAACAATTAAAGTATTAGGAACAAAATTTAATGTATCGGCATATTCTGATGATGAATATGTAAAAGCAGTTGTTAAACAGGGACTTGTACAAGTTGCAAGTGAGAATTCATCAAAATTGCTAAAATCAAACCAGCAGGCATCATATAATAAAAATACCAAGAAGATGGATTTGGATAATGTTGATGCAGAAACATTAATTGCATGGAAAAACAATATGTTGATATTTGAAAATGAACATTATTTAAAAGTATTTAAAAAACTTGAAAACTGGTATGGTGTTGATATTACTGTGAAAAGTGAAGCAGGGTTAAATCCATTTTACACGATGACCATAAAAACAGAAACCTTAACAGAATTGTTGAAGCTCATCAATATCATATCGCCTATTGAATATAAAATAAATGGAGATAAAGTTGAAATTATAATAACTAAAATGAATTAAACATGACAAAAACTCAAAAAATTTATATTAAATTTAGTAAAATGAATATTCCCTGAGGAATAAAAAAGAGCGAAATGCTGCGAACATTTCACTCTTAAAATTGTGTCAGTGTGATAACACACTGACAAACAGTTTATAATCTTCACTAAGTTAACACAATCAATTATTAACTTTAAAAAGCAAAGAATATGAGCAAATTTAAAAATTGTTTCTATAAAAAACTAAAAGTATTTGTCTCTTTCAAATATTTTAAAAAAATGAAAATAACATTATTACTATTTCTATTTATTGTTTTTCATTCTTCTGCTAACTTTTCACAGCAGGTTACATTAAGTTTATCTGCAAAAGGGATTACCTTAAAGGAAGCATTAAAGGAAATTGAGAAACAAACGGAGTATACATTTCTTTATGATAATTCTAAAGTAGATGTATCGCAACAAGTAAATGTTGAAATTGATCATGCTGATATTAAGCTGACAATGGAAGAAGTGCTTAATAATACAGATATAAATTTCAAAATTGAAGATAACCACATACTTCTTGGTAATAAATATCAGGATGAGAATTTTAAAGCAGTTACTATTACCGGTGTTGTAAAAGATGCTCAGAAAAATGAGCCATTACCTGGAGCTAATGTTACGATAAAAGGCACAACTACAGGTACAATTACAGATATGGATGGAAAATATATCCTTGAAATTTTGGATAAAAATGCAATATTGGTTTTTTCATTTGTTGGATACGAAAAAGCAGAAATACAAGTAAACGATCAGACAGAGATTAATGTTCAGTTAAATGTTTCGACTAAGGAGCTTGACGAGGTAGTTGTGATTGGATATGGTACAATGCGTAAGCAGGATTTAACGGGGTCTATTTCTTCAGTTTCTGCGGACGAATTGAATAAAGGAGTTGTAACTACAACAGAGCAAGTCTTGCAAGGTAAAATTGCCGGTTTAACTGTTATTAAAGGTTCAGGCGACCCTACAGAAGGGGCTACCATGCGTTTAAGAGGGGGAACTTCTTTAAGTGCTGGTAGTAGTCCGCTTATTGTAGTGGATGGCATTCCTGGGGTTGATATAAATACTGTACAGCCTTCTGATATTGTATCTATTGATGTTTTAAAGGATGCATCAGCTGCAGCAATATACGGTTCAAGGGGTGCTAATGGTGTAATTTTAATTACCACAAGTAAACCTGGCAAAGGAAAGCATGTTGAATATTCAAATTATTTTGCATTTGGAAAAACTTCAAATTATCTCGACCTTCTTTCGGCAGATGAATGGAGGCAAAAAGTTGAAGAGTTAGAATTGACAAAGGCTATTGATTGGGAAGATAATACCGATTGGCAAAAGGAAATTACACAGAGTTCTTTTTCGCAGTCACATACTATTACTTTTAATAGTGCAAATGATGATGGAGGATACAGGGCATCCATTACATATATGAACAACGAAGGTGTTATTAAAACATCATACCTTGAAAGGCTTGGCGTTAGCCTTGCAGCTTATACATATGGACTGAATGATAAATTAAAACTTGATTTTGGGATACATTCTAGTTTCGATAATTATATTCCGGTTAATAAGGCAGTTTTTGAAAGAGCTTATAATGTTAATCCAACTGCACCACTTAAAGATTCAGCTGGTGTATACTTTCAAACAGATAATAATTTAGCTGAAAATCCTGTAGAGATTTTAATGAACGAAAGTAATGACAATACAACCAAACGTGTATTAGGATTTGCTAAAGCTGAACTGGAAATAATCAAAGGGCTTAAAGCAGTTTTGAATGTATCAAGTGAATACAATTCACATCAGGGAAGGTATTATCTGCCAACTTTTTCAAAATTCGGATCATCAGATAAAGGTTATGGAAACCGTTCTTTAGATGATTATACCTCAATGCAACTCGAAACTTACATAACTTATAATAAAGAATTTCTTACAAACCATCGGATAAATATTATGGGTGGTTACTCGTATTTAGATAACACAAAAGAAGGTTTTTTTACTCAGCGACGCGGTTTTGATTCAGATATGTTCCTCTATAACAATCTGGGAGCTGGAATTGACTACCGCTCCGATGACCTTAATTCATATAAAGGAAATAATAAACTCATTTCTTTCTATGGAAGAGCCAATTATAGTTATAGTGGTCGTTATATTTTAACTGCTACTCTTCGTCGTGATGGCTCGAGCCGTTTTGGAAAAAATAATAAATGGGGTTTATTTCCATCTGTTGCAGCAGCCTGGAAAGTATCTGATGAAGCTTTTTTAAATTCAACAACAGATTGGTTAGACATTCTGAAAGTTAGAATTGGATATGGTGTAACTGGAAGCCAGGATGCAATTGGTAATTATACAACCTTGTCTTTATATGGTACAGATCCGGCAACAAAATATTATGATGCTTCTACTCAAGTATGGAAGGCATCTTATTCACCAACTCAGAATTCAAATCCTGATTTGAAATGGGAAACAACCACACAATCAAATATAGGTATTGATTTTAGCATTTTTAATAAATTATCTGCAACTATTGATTTATATAAAAAGTTAACCAGCGACCTGATATTTAAATATGCTGTTCCTATGCCACCCAATATTTACTTTGAAACACTTGCAAATGTAGGGGATCTTTCAAATAAAGGTATTGAACTCTCATTAGACTGGTCTGTAATACAAACGAACGATTTAAACTGGAACTTGAATATTTCCATGGCAAAAAATAATATGAAAATTGAAAAACTATCAGAAGGGGAGTACGAAACTGATGCGGTTGGAACAGGATCGTTACATGGATTACGTGGTATGTCAAACCAGTACTCGCAAACAATACGCGAAGGTTATGCCGTTGGAACATTCTGGGGACAAGAATGTACTGGCCTGGATTCTACCGGGCAATTTCTTGACGTAAACGGAGATATTCTTGATCCTAATAATCATGATCTTGATACAAATTTAGGTAACGCTCAGCCAAAATTTAGTTTAGGGTTAAGCACAGTTGTTACTTACAAAAATTTTGATTTAAGTATATCCACCTATGGGCTTTTTGGTCAAAAAGTGTTGAATGCCACAGCCATGTCTATGAACGATAAAACCCGTTTTCCAGAGTTAAATGTACCTCATACTCTATTTGATGATAATAATACTTCTAATCCTACATTTTGTAGCTACTGGATAGAAGATGCATCATTTTTCCGTTTGCAGTCTGTTTCATTAGGATATACTATAAAAGTTGAAAAGGCTGGAATCCAAAAACTTCGGGTATATGTAACCGGCGAAAATTTATTTGTTATCACGAAATATAACGGACTCGATCCTGAAATAAAGATCGAACAATATAATAATGATGAGAAAAAAATGGATGCTTTATTAAGTCCAGGTATCGACAGGTATGATGTATACCCAAGACCAAAAACAATGACTGTAGGGCTAAATCTCTCTTTTTAATTAAAGAGAATTAAAGAATATATTTTATAATGGAGATATATAAACATTTTAAATTAAAAAGCATGAATTTAAGAACAATAATAATAGCAGTGATATTTGTTTTAATAGCAACATCCTGCACAAATCTGGATGAAGAAATTTTTGATGTAGTACCTACTGCTCAATATGGAACAACACCTTCTGAGTTAAAAACTATTGCGGGTGGAGCATATGCTTCTTTACGCGGATTTAAAGATGATGAATCGAATTGTTATCCAGCTAGTGAATATGTGTATATTTTAAATGAAGCAGTATCCGATGAATTTTGTGTTCCACAAAGAGGTGCCGACTGGTTTGATAATGGACGTTACCAGGATGTCCAGATACACGATATTAAACCAGATAATGCCATGGTATTAAGTGCCTGGAAATTTTGTTACTCCGGTATTTCAAAATGTAACTTTATAATAAATATTTTTGAGCAGGCGGGTTTACCTGAAGAGGACGAAGCCATTGCAAAGGCTGAAGTAAGAGGTGTTAGGGCATATTATTACTACCAGTTGCTGGATTGGTTTGGAAATGTACCTCTTGCTACCTCATATACTGATGTAGAATTAAAAGGGAATACTCCAAGGGCGCAGGTTTTTGATTTTATTGAATCGGAACTACTTGATATTATGGATTATTTGCAACCACAAATTGAATATGCACGCTTTACGCAAAATGTAGCTTATACTTTGCTGGCAAGATTATATTTGAATGCTGAAGTTTTTACCGGAACAGCACGTTGGCAGGATTGTATCAATGCCTGTGATGAAGTAACAGGATATAGTCTTACAACGAATACGCTGGATAATTTTGTACAGGAAAATGAAACATCTACTGAGATAATTTTTGCTATTCCTTATGACCATAAAGAAGGTACAGAAGGAAATTATTTCTTATCGCTTACATACCATTACAATCAATGGGAGGCCTTTGCTTCTGAACCTGGCGGATGGTCATGGTCTGTTAACGGCCCAAGTGCTCAACCAGGAGTCTATTCGTCTTTCGAAGCAGGAGATCCACGTATAAAATCTTTATGTCAAGGAGTCCAGTATAGTATTGTAACTCACGAACCTTTGTATTCAAGAACCGGAGATACTTTAAATTATACTGAAAATATAACCAGTATGACTGATGCCAAGGAAAATGAGGGGTGCAGAATTAGTAAATATGAAACCAAAGAAGGAGATGTTGGTGAACGGGATAATGACTGGGTACTTATGAGGTATGCTGAAATTTTGATGATGAAAGCAGAATGTTTTGTCAGACTTGGAGAAGCTGGCAATGCTTATCCGCTGGTTGCCCAAATTAGAAGCCGGTCAGGCCTTACTACAACCCCGGATCCGATTACTCTTGATGTATTAGATGATGAATGGTTACATGAATTTTGTTTCGAAGGAATACGCCGTTCTGTAAACATCCGGTTTGGAACATATTTTCAACCATGGTGGGAAAAGCCAAATATAACACCTGTTGAAAAAGCTATTTATCCTATACCTGAAACAGAATTAACAAAAAATAGTAAATTGGTTCAGAATCCTGGGTATTAATAGATATTGATAAAAGAAATCATGGAATAATGAATGTTGTAATAATTTTCATTGTTCCCTTTTTCCATATGATGAAGTTGAATATAAGGACAATTTAAATTGTAAAATATGAAGAAGATTTATCCTGTTTTAATTCTTTTTGGGATGGTTGTATGGTCAATAATAAATTACTCCTGTAAAAAAGGTGATAATGACATTCCTGATTCTGAAAAAAAAGATACTACCAATCAAGGACCTGTGGATAGTATTCCAGATGAAAATAATGATTCTTCTGATGTTATAAAAACAACTACAATGAAGATATATGCACATTATATGCCCTGGTTTGAAACACCAGAAAGTGCTGATAATGGATCATGGGGAATTCACTGGACAATGGCCACAAAAAATCCATTTGTAATTGACAGTACCGGAAAAAGAGAAATAGCAGCCTATTATTATCCATTAATTGGTCCTTATGCTTCAAGTGACGAGGATGTGCTGGAATATCATTTATTATTGATGAAATATTCAGGAATAGACGGAGTATTAATTGATTGGTATGGAACAATCGATCTGTTCGATTATCCTGCTAACTTTAGAAATACAGAAGCATTGGTTAATATGGTTGATAAAACAGGCCTTTCTTTTGGAATATGCTACGAAGACAGAACAGTTCAAATTGCTTTTGATAATGCTGTTATCACAGATAAAATCTCAGCTGCACAGGAAGATATGGCTTATTTGGAAAGTGATTTTTTTAGTGATAAAAATTATATAAAAATTAATGATAAGCCTTTATTGATGATTTTTGGTCCGGAGACATTTCATTCAGAAGATGACTGGACACAAATATTTTCAAATTTAAATCCAAGTCCTTGTTTCATTACTTTATGGTATAAAGCAGGAGACGCAGGTGATAATGCTTCAGGTGAATATGCCTGGGTGTATCAGGATAATAGTCATTTGGATAACTTTTATTCTAGTCAAAAATCGAAGTTTGATGTTGTATTTGGAGGTGCATATCCTGGTTTTAAAGATTTCTACAGCGAAGGTGGCTGGGGTGAAAGTTTTGGTTGGGAAATTGAAATGAATGATGGTGAAACGTTGGAAACTACTCTGAATAAAGCAAAGAGTAAAGGAATTGAAAATTTACAGTTAATTACGTGGAATGATTTTGGTGAAGGAACCATGATTGAGCCTACCCTTGAGTTTGGTTACACCATGCTTGAAATTATGCAGGAATTTACAGGTGTTTCTTACACAAAAACAGAACTCGAATATATTAAACTTCAGTTCGATTATCGTAAAGAACATAAAGATGACCAGGCAATTCAAACCCTTCTTGATCAATCATCAGCATATTTTGTAATCCTTCAACCCGAAAAAGCGATTGAGATATTGGATGGGATTTAATATAACGTGAGTTCGACATTATAAAACGATATAAATAATTGATATTCAATAGCCCCG
>CAZBZX010000157.1:0-9135 GCA_964496465.1 uncultured Bacteroidales bacterium | reverse complement strand
ATGCCAGTACAAAATTTACTTGAATTAATATGCAAACGACATATTGCATGCTTGATTTCCTGCCAGTCTTCTCCTAAACTGCAATTTATATCAATATTGCATATTCCTGAATTACCAAAACGCCCGTCTTTTAAATGCGAGGTGTTGAGAATATCTTTATAATCTTGTGATATTTTTGCTAAAGATAATTTTCCTTTAAAATCAGCAGAAAAAGGTTCCTGGTATTCAATAATTATCTCATCACCTTTCACGGGTAATATTGAAAATTTATTACTTGGTTTGTTATTTTGAGAAGTAAAAGCGCCCCTATAATGTGTTTTTGATGAGTTGTATATAAATACTTTTGAACCTTCAGGAATCTTAAATTCATTAAAAATTAATCCAATAGAATAAGCATTTTTTGATTTGACAGAAAGAAACCAGATTTTGGTTCCATCAGATAATATCTTCCAGGTTCCTGAATTTTCTATATTTAAATCCACATCAACTAAAACCGCATAATTTGAAGATTTATTGGCTGGATTATTTTCATCTTGCCTGGCAAGTTTTTTTGTATTTGTTTTTTGTAATTTTATTATTTCTAAATCTTCAGGTAAATTATTTGTATATCCCCATGGAATTCCTTTTTCCTGAAGTTGAGAAAATCCTTTTAATCCTGAAAGCAGAATGATTATAAGTATAATATGTTTTACCTTTTTTTTAAGCATTTATTGATGAATGTAATTTAATGCATCATCATAATAAAATAGATATATGATAGTGCTATTTGTGTTTGGATATTCGACTTTATTTAATTTATACGTAAAAGTTTTTAAATGTTTACTTGATTTGCCTGGTTTTAAATTATCATGTTTTAAATACAAATTTACAATAGGCGGATAACTTTTTTTATATCTTCCATTAAAAATAAGATTAAATTCATCTTTTTTTGTTCCTTTATATTCAATATTAATTACTATTAAACTGTCAATTATTTTTGCATTTTTTATTATATAATCAGAAGTATCATCAATAGTAAATTCATCAATAATAATATCATTAATAATATTTTTTTGCATAGAACAAGATAGCAGTATTGCAATGAACAATACTGCTACCAAAAAATAGATTTTATGATTAGTTTTTTTATTACTTAAGAATTGAAAATCTTTTGTATACGATTTGATCATCATTACTAAATTGGAGAATATACATTCCTTCTATTAAATCAGATAAGTTTATACTAATTTCATTTTCATAAAATTTATTTAAATATACAATATTTCCAATTGAATTTATAATTGTAATTGTATATTCATTAATATCAGCAAAATCATGTTTAAAGTTAATAGAAGTTTTAGCTGGATTTGGATATATATGTAATCTATCAGTAAGTGAATTCAACTTAATTCCAGTTTCATATACATCACCAATTATTATAGTAATATCCTTTTCAAATGTTGCACCGCTGCTATCTGTTGATACAATTGTAATCGAATATTCATTTTTATCTTCATAATCAAAAATAGTATTTGATACAAGTGTAACATTATCAATTGTAAAATTAGTGCTTCCATTAGTGATGGTATAAGTATGCGTATCATCTTCATCTTCATCACTAGTAGATAATACACCAATTTGATTACCAATTGCGAGATTTTCATCAATGGTGTTATTTGATATTTGTATATCCGTTGGCTCGTGATTTTCTGAACTTCTTAATCTATTATCTTCCATATTAGAAGCTGTTCTTGCATAAGGTCCTGCGCTTGCTTTTGTATTTCCAAGTTGAAGAGTAATAGAAGTGTCTCGTTCTACTGCAATATAATAAAACACTGAGTCATCAACCTGAGGTACAAAATCAGTGTAGCTGTCGAGATTACTTTGAATGGAATCTAATAAATTCAATGATTTTCTGCTACTACCCTTGTAAATATAATACGTGCCGAACTCAAATCCTTCATAATGGCTCCACTGCAAATTTACACCTGAAGAACCTGCTCTTTCATTTTGAGCTAAATGAATAGTTTTGTGATGTTTGCTTTGTTCTGTTTCCCCGCAATTATCGGTAATTGATATTTTATATCTGTCGGCTTTAACTTCAGGTATTGAATTAACATCAACAAATCGATTATAACCACTGTATGGCACTTCTCCAATCTTTTTATATTCATTGGCTGTAGTGGTTTCTTTATAAATATTAAATGAAAGAATATCATCCGTAGATGGTTTATCCCAAACAATTAAGTTTTTACCTTCAAGACCCTCAGTTGTATCAACAGTCACAAGGAATATTTCAGGAACATAAGGTTCTTTTATATAAATGTTTATTGTATCTGAAGTATTCTTACAACCATTATTATCTGTTACTTTTACATAGTAGGAGCCAGAATCTTCCACAAGTTTGTAACGATCAGTAGTAAAATCATTCCATCGATACAATTCAAAATTTCCTGGATCTATAATATGTTCTTCATTCCAGCAAATAGTATCGTCAACTCCCAAATTAACCATTGGTAATTCATGAACCAAAAGGTTAGTACTGATTGTATTTGAGGTTCCACAAACATTAGATACTGCACAATAATAAATTCCCGCTGATCCACTTGTTGTAGCATTTGAAATACTATATTTATAAGATGTAGCATTATTAATTGCAGATCCATTCCAGTACCATTGATATGTAATTGGAACTGCTCCGTTGGCACTTAATTCAAACATAGCGGAATCTCCAGAACATATCACTTTATTTGAAGGTTGTGTTAAGATAAATGGAACTGTTTCAACATTAAGTAATGCTGTATTGGTTTCCAATGATCCGTAGCCATTCGTAACGACACATGAATAGTTGGCTTCATTTTTTTCACTAACAGGATCAATTATTAGAATACTATTTGTTGCCAACGGAATGTTTTTATCATTTTTCTTCCATTGATAGGTTGCATTACCTTTAATCCTGAAGGAGAAAGTAACGCTATCCCCATTACAAATCGTTTGTGGAACAGGTTGAGAAAGAATTGAAACTGGACTTCCCTGATTTTCAATAGCTCCAATATCAACAATACTTTGATTAATTCTATTATTTCCTTTATAATCAACAGCAGGTAAATTATAACCAACCAGGTTTGTTCCATTATTTATAGCCGATGACAAATCAGTTACTGACCAATCAGCATTTAATCCATTATAAGATATTCCAACTCCATCTGTAGGATCAATAAAATTTGGATGCTTTTTAATTAAATTAGTGATCACCAATTCATTCACTCTTTCCCAGGGTCCAATCTCGTCCAAACCGTTTTCAATAATACAATTATGCAATTCAGGATTAAATTGATCAGCCCATACTTCCTGCCATTCATTTCCCCATAAAATACTGTTATATATTATCGGATCACAGTTATATACTCGTATTGCATGACCCGCACTGTTGTTGACTATAGTATTATTTGCAAAGTTGGGTAATGAATTAAATAAATTTACTCCTGTTCCATAATTATTACTTATAATGTTATTTATGACAATAGGCTTGCTCCCATCAATAAAAACAATTGCACCTCCTTCATCTGTTCGATTATTAGTAAATAAATTGTTCAGAATAACCGGATTTGAACTAACTCTGATCATTATTCCACCACCACCATTACGAGCATAGTTATTGTAAATAGTATTGTTTTTTATAACCGGATTTGCAAACCCCTGTATACAAAGGCCACCACCAACTGCAGCTATATTATTTCTTATAATACAATTTGAAACCCGTACTTTAGATACATATTCAATCTGAATTGCTCCACCTTCAGTTCTTGACCAGTCCTCAACCATATTCTTTGCATATTCAATAATGGTGTATTCAATAATTGTACTATCATTATCCTGCATCTCAAAATTAGCGCCATCCCAATAATCATCGTTTAAGCTAATTCCATACCATGCTCCTGATGTTGATTGTATATCATTAAAACCAGTTGGGTTATTAATTGTAAATTTAATCATAGCATTAGGTAATCCTTTTGATAATAATACTCCCCGCATTTTAAATTTATAATAACCCTGGAATTCAACTACAGTCCCCGGTGCAATGGTTAATGTCGCACTATCTGTAACAAATATCTCATTATACACTTTTACTGTATCAGCAACCCAATAAGTATCAAAATAAATAGTGTCACCTAAATAATCAATACTTGGAATATGTGTTTCAACTGCGCCAATATCGACATAACTGTGAATGATTCTATTATTTTGATAAAGGTCTTTATCAAATAAAATATCCTCATCATCAACTTCCTTTCCACGATTTATTGTGATAGAAGTATTCGGTACATTCCAATCAGCATTTGAAATATCACAATCAGCTCCAGCTGAATCAGGAGCAACTACAAATCCCGGATATTCTGTATATATATCAACTGAATCTCCTGTAAATTTATTATAAAGCGAACTATCAAGCCCATTTTGTATAATACAATTATAAAAATTGGGTTGAGCTTTGGTCAAATTAAATTGGAAACTGTCTCCATAATTACTAACATTGCCCCAGAAGATATTATTAATAAAATTAACTGGTGATATTCCCCACAGAACTATTCCACCTACTCCGTTTTCTGATCTGTTAAAGCATATATTATTATTAACAAAAACTGGTGTACAGTTATTTATTATACAAGCTGCACCATCTTCCCAGGATTCATTATTTGCAATTACATTATTTACCACAACGCTATTAGATAATTCCAGGTAAATTCCAGCCGGACTTTGATATAGCGATACATTATTTGTAATTGTATTGTTATATATCTCACAAGCAGTCCCACCGCCTGCAAATATGGCCGCTCTATATCCCGTAGTATTATTACTTATTAAGTTATTATATATAGTTGGTTTAGAACCCTGGCTTACAAATATTGCACTTCCCTGACCATTTCTACTTCGGTTATATATAAATGTTGAATTATATATATCAATATCGGCAAACTGGCTGACAAATATTGCGCCGCCATCCCATTCGGCCATATTATTTCTAAATACGCAATGGTTTATTAATACATCAGCAAATCCAAAATCATAAAGTCCGGCACCATGGTTCCATTTTGCTTCTCCATCAATGGTCTTTGCAAATTCAATGATACAATATTCTAATTTAGTAGAATCATTATCATTCATTTGTCCTTCATTATTAATATATAATCCTTGCCATCCACCATTTACATTTGGCTCATTTTCAAAACCGGTAGTATCATTCCTCGTGAATAATATTGAATCACCTTTAATTCCTAATGCCAATAATTGACCATCTATCTGGAAATAGTATGGACCCTGGAATATTACTTCAACACCATGTTCAATAGTTAAACTTGTTTCATCCTTTATGATAATATTACCATCAATATAATACGGAGATTCTGCTTTGGTCCAGATACCTGAAACCATTCCTTCATCAATTACTGTTAATCCAACCCCAATTTTAAGATTTATTGTAAAAGGACTATTTACAGGATCATTACTAGTAATTTGAAGAACTCCTTCATAAATACTATCAGCAGTACTTCCAGTAAAATGTAATTTTAATTGTTGTGATTCTAAAAAGTCCAACGTTGAATCAGAAAGCGCAACTATAGAAAATTCAGCTCCGCTAACAATATCAATGGATGATATAATTAATGGTTGATCCCCCATATTTGTAATGGTTAATATAGTTTCCTTCAGCGAATCCGGATCAGCATGACCTAAACTAAATGAGGAGTTATTTATTATATCTCCTTTAGATGATGATATTGTTGTGGTTGGATTATATTGTGTAAAAATGGCCATTCCGGCACTATCCATATTATACCAGTTAAGTTCCACATTATTGCTCCATACCGCTTGATTACGTCCATAGTCGCCTTCATCGCGGTCAATAATATTTACATCAAACCCAATATTATCAATTGTTAATGGATTAAGAGTATCGCCTTTTATACTTACAAGTGTATTAATTGGTATCAAGTATTCAAATACATAATTTGCCCCATCTAGTGCATAGGCATAACTATATTTATTTCCCCGCCAGTCAGCACCATTCCAGTAAAATGTATCAACATTTTGTGTCCATGAAGGGGCGAATTGATAATGACCATTTTCTTGCTCTGCTCCCCGGCCATCATTAAGCCTGTTATTTACATCAAACCATACTTCAGGTTTGTCAGCATTATAATTTGCGTCATTTGCACACCATTCATCACAATGGCTATTATCTTTCACCCTTACAAGAACAAATATAGCTGTATCATTCCATACTGCTTGCCAGGTTGCCAAATCAAGGGTTGGTATTTCTTTTTGGAAATTTTTATCCATACTATATACACCTACATCATTCCATAATGCATCAATTTCGCCATCAATAGTTGGTGCTGTTCCTGTTGGAAGTTTTTTAAATACAGCTTCCCCATTATCCAGGGTTATTGAAGTTCCGAAAGAATAATTAATAGTATAAGTACTATTTATCCCGTCATTACTTAATAAGGTGAGTACCCCATTATGAATACCCGGTTCATTGCTTGTAAAAGTTAAGGTTAGTTGCTGAGTTTCATCTTTGCTTAAAGTTGAATCGGAGAGTTCTGATATAGAGAATCCAGTACCTGATATGCTGTAATTCGAAATAATTAGGTCACTTTTTCCTCTGTTTAGTATCGTAATAATGGCTTCCTTCGTTGAATCGATTTGAATACTTCCCAGATTTATTTCTGCATCATTATTAATTTTTCTATCATCAGAAGTAATAGTTAACATAGGTTCGGATAAAATAAATGATAATGTACCGCAATCATCCATATCGTCCCAAGGTTCACGGGGTACAGGTATCCAAATATGATCATGTGGTTTTAAGCACCAATCAAGCCAATTATCTGTAGCTTCATCAGTTATATCTACAAAAATAGGATCGTTAATATCATTGATATATGCAAAGATTGTGTCAGGATTATAATCCCATGTATGAACTTCAGTGCTAGTAAACCAGTTTAACCTTGTACTTCGGGCAGCCCATGGAGAAATTAACATTAATGGCGCAGTAAGTCCATTCCATGCATCTTTATCCGCTTCTTGCATAAAATTAACGGTTGGACAACTTCTTCCAATAATAATTAAACTAGCGTTATTTAACAAATCAATGGTTGATTGTGGCTCTGATCCAAGGGTATTTGAAGGCCAGAATTTTGTAACATTCAATCCTTTTAATTTTAAGAAGTCTATATTTTCATCATCCCTTTCGTTGGCGGCAATAAAAATAATATCATTTGCTCCTCCCAGCATTCTTTTAATTTCAGCCAGGTATACTTTTTTGGCATTTTCTGTAAGTGGAAAATAGTTTATTATTTCATTATTGAGCGAATCAATGATGTTGCTTCCCATTCCAAAATATGTTCTTGGTCCGGCTGGTATATCTCCTGAACCATTGTAAAATTCAATATCAGCATTAAATCGTGTAACATAAGTAAAATCTCCCCAATCAACCAATACCTTTGCATTTGATTTTTGCTCGCTTACACCATCATTTTCCCAAAAGAGATGTCTTTTTCCCCAATCATATGGATCACGATCAGTAACACCAACATCAAAACCAATTTCATCAATAGTTAATGGGTTTAAACTATTACCGTTTTTGTCTTTTAACGAATCAAAAGGAAGAGCTACTTCAAATAAATAATTTGAACCATCAATAGCGTATGCATAACTAAGTAAATCACCTTTCCAGTCATATCCCCTGAAAAATGCAGTGTCAATTCCTTCAACGAACCATGGTGCATATTCGTAATGACCATTTGGATGCCCAGAGGGGCCTTGTCGATCCTTTAGTTCCTCATTCACATCCAGGTAAATTTCAATCCTGTCTGACTCATAAGATGGGGCCCCTGAATACCATTGGTCGCAGTGAACATCATCAAATACTTCAACTAAAAAGAAAATAGCTGTATCATTCCATGTTGCCCTCCATGAAGCTGAATTTATTGTGGCAATATCATAATTAGTTACAAAATTCTTTTCAATAAATCTTTTTCCCATGCTATTCCATAAACTATCAATATTACCATCAATAACCGGGGCAGTTCCATTTGGTAATTTTGTTATTTCTGCTTTTCCTGTTCCTATATTAAAATATGCATTTGCTAATAAATTTATGGTAATATTGCTGTTATTAGCATCATTACTTACTATTTCAAGTGTTCCTTCAAAAGAACCTTCATCACTTTCAATAAAACTTATGGTAAGAGTCTGTTCTTCAAGGAAACTTAGAGTTGAATCAGAAAGAACACTAACAGAAAAACCACTTCCTGAAATACTTATCGTAGAAATATCAAGGTTTTGTTGTCCTATATTTTTAAGTGTAATACTAGTCTCATTGACAGTATTTACATTTTTGCTTCCCAAATTTAGGATTGAACTATTTTTTAATGATGCTTTAGGTCCTGAGATATGAAGTGAAGGATTGGTGCCTGAAAATGCAACAATACCAGCGTAATCCATATTGCTATAATTTTCAACCCAATTTCCAATAAGACCACTTCCATCATTTCTCCAAACAGTCCTTTTTCTGTCAGTTTCTCCAGCATCACAATCTACAACACAAACATCAAACCCTATTTCATCAATTGTATTTGGATTGATTGGTATATTGTCAGAATTAACCAGGCTATTTATACTAACTTCAACTTCGTAAACGTAATTTGGATCATTTAATAAGTAAGATCCTCTTAGATATGGAGCAGACGGAGGTGATCCTTCATAGTAAATATAATTTACATTCTCCTGGAAGGCTAATTCATTCCATCCGATTTGATAATGACCATTTGGAAAACCAGAAGGACCTTGTCCATCTATAAGGTCGTCATTAACATCAAAGTATATTTCCATCCCATCAGATTGCCAGAATTGAAGTCCTGAACACCATTGATCACAATGATTATCATCATAAACTTCAACTAGTATAAAAATTGAGGTATCATTCCATACAGCTTTCCATTTGGCTGAATCAAGCGTTGGTTTAGCAAAATCATATACGTATGGTTTTTCAATATAATGTGTTTCAATTGTATCCCATAACGCATCAATTGAACCATCAATTGTTGGAACTACTCCATCAGGTAATTTATGAAAAATGGCATCTTGAGCATT
>CAZBZX010000156.1:0-9268 GCA_964496465.1 uncultured Bacteroidales bacterium | reverse complement strand
ATTATTTTAATAATTTTAAAATAAAATATAATGGCAAAAAATGGAAAAAAAATTGAATTAAATCTAAGTAACCTGGATAAAGTTTTTCCGGAGAATTTTACACCCGAACAAATAGCAAAAGCTAAAACCTTATTTTTAAAAGAATTAGCAGAAAAAGCGCATAAATTTTATGGAGGAAAAATACAAGTTGTACCAAAAGCCGCAGTACTTGGATTTAATTGGTTTAATGTATGGTACACTCCCGGTGTATCGAAAGTTTCGACTATGATAAGAGATAATAATGATGCTTCTTATGAATTATCAAATAGGGGAAATTTGGTGGCTGTAGTAAGTGATTCAACACGTGTGTTAGGAGATGGTGATTGTACGCCTCCTGGTGGATTAGGGGTTATGGAAGGAAAAGCTTTTTTAATGAAATATTTGGGTGGAGTTGATGCTATTGCTTTATGCGTTGACTCTAGAAATGAAAAGGGAGAGCACGATCCTGATAAAATTATTGAATTTGTAAAAATGGCCCAGCCAAGTTTTGGAGCTGTAAACCTTGAAGATATTTCTCAACCAAATTGTTTTAAAGTTCTTGATGTATTGCGTGAAGAATGTGATATTCCTGTATGGCATGACGATGCGCAAGGTACAGCTTGTGTGACCCTTGCAGGTTTAATTAATGCGTTAAAACTCACGGAAAGAAAAATTTCAAATGTAAAAATAGTTTTACTTGGAGCAGGAGCCTCAAATACCACTATTGCACGTTTATTGATATCCGATGGTGCAGATCCAAAAAAAATGATAATTTTTGATTCTAAAAGCTCATTAAATATTGACAGGGAAGATATTAAAGCAGATAAAAGATTTTATCGTAAATGGGATTTATGCCAAAAAACAAATCCTAATAAAATTACTGATTTCAAGGAAGCAATGAAAGGAGCTGATGTTTTAATTGCTTTATCAAAACCCGGACCGGATGTTATAAAACCAGAAGAAATTAGTATCATGGCCGAAAAATCAATTGTATTTGCATGCGCTAATCCGGTACCCGAAATATATCCATATGCAGCTAAAAAAGCTGGAGCGTATATTGTAGCAACTGGTAGGGGGGATTTTCCAAACCAGGTAAATAACTCAATAGGATTTCCGGGAATATTGAAAGGAGCTTTAATGGTTCGTGCACGAAAAATAACTGATAGTATGGCTATTACAGCTGCACATTCCATAGCAGATTTTGCTGAGAAAAGAGGAATTACTTCGGATGATATTATTGCAAAAATGGATGAGACAAATATGTTTATTGAAGAAGCAGCTGATGTTGCCATGCAGGCGATAAAAGACGGCGTTGCCAGAATTAAAATTTCCCGCGAAGAAGCTTACAATATTGCTAAAAAAGATATTGAATATTCTCGAAGCTTAACAAAAAATTTAATGGATGAAGGTTTTATTAAAGCTCCTCCTCAGGAAATGTTGCAAGAAGTTTTAGAATCAGTAATTAAAATGGTGTAAATAGCTTTATCTGAATAATACTTTTGCATTAAATCCCGGATACATAATTTATTGTATTTGGGATTTATTTTTTAATCAATGTATTCCTGTTTTTTAACCAGGGCATAAAAATCGTTTTCAATTTCTAAATAGCCTTGATCATAACAGAAATAATAGATATTTCCAGTTTTTGTAATATAAGTATTAGTGAAATAATTAAAATTAAATCCTTGAACCAAAAGTTTTTCCTTTTTAATTTTTGTTTTACCGGTGGGATTTAACTCAGCAAGAATTCTACGGTTTTTACGCAGGATATTATTCACATTTCTTACATAGTTATTTACATCACTGTTAAGCCTGTTGTTGTATATATTCCGGCATTGATCAGAACAGAATTTTTTGTCAGCTCTGCCTATAATTTTTTCACCGCATTCAACGCATTGTTTTGTCATGAAATTAACGAATTTGGTTTATTATAAGTCGAATATAATACATTTTATTTAAGTATGAATAATTTACAATTTTATACTGTTCAAAATAATAGATTATTTTAAATTTTTCTTGAATAATTTTTATCAAATAAATTATTTTTTTTATTTCAGTCACAAGAAAATTGCCATTTAAGGATTAAAAATAGATTTTAATGTAAAAAAGAAGATATTGCTTAGAATTTTAATAAAAATGCTTTTATTTTGATAATTAATTAATGATAGAATTATCATTATTAAAGGTGAAAATTCTTAACCTACTAAATAATTTTATTTTTAATACTAGTGGATAATATGGAAAATAATAAAGAATGTCCGTTTTGTGGAAAGTTAATGCGTGATTTTGCATTTATGGAATCGAAGAACTTTTTAGCTATTTATAACCGTGCCCCGATATTGCCAGGACATTCCATGATTATTCCTAAGAAACATTGTACCAGTATGTTTGATCTTAATTCTCAGGAACGTTCCGAAATGGTTGAATTTAGTATGATCGCAATTGAATTACTGCAAAAAGTATTTAAAGCTAAATCGTTTAATTGGACTATCCAGGAGGGTGAACCTGCCGGTCAAACTATTAAACACTTGCATATGCATATTGTGCCTCGAAAAGTAAAGGATTTACCTGACCCAGGTGATTGGTATCCTTTGTTAAATAAAAGCGATAATGATAATTATATTGATAGTAAATCAAGACCAGCCTATTCTGTAGAAGAATTGAAAAATATTGTGGATATGATTAAATCTTATCTGGACTAGTTGGATCAGCCAAATTTGTATTTTTTCTTTATTGTTTTTGAAATTTCCCATGTACATTCTAATCCTTGCTCAAATTCCACCCAATCACCCGGCTTGAAGGAAATATTCTTTCCTGATTTATCAGAAACTGTCGCTTCACCTTCAAGAATATAACAAGTCTCCTTAGCATCGTAAAACCATGAAAATTTTGAAGGTTCTTTACTCCAGGTTCCCCAAGATTCTGTGACTTTGATTTGATCTTCTGTTGGTTTAGTAACTTTCATCATAATAATATATTTTTAGAATAGCTCGTTTAAAAATTTCAAAATTTATGTATGACTAAGTTAATTAGAAAATTTTATATTTAGATTATAAAAAAGAGGCATATCTTACATAGACATGCCTCTAATAAATTAAATATTCTAAAGACTATTTCAGGCCTTCTTGAGTTTTAAAAGTAATTGAATTGAAATAACTATTCGTATTATCTTCATTTGTTACTCCAATATTTAATGTATAATATGTGTCTAAATCTAGTATTGTTTCAGGTGATATTGTATACGTCATATTATTGTTGCTCCAACCATCAACACTGGCTACATTTACAAATCCACCTCTTAATAATGAAATGTTATCAGCTGTTGTATCGATTGGTTGTGTAAAAGTAATTGTTACATTGTCAATTATCACAAAATCTTCAATTTCCATTCCTTCGTCATCTAATACATTTGTTGTAACTATTCCTAAATCTCCACCTTTAACATATCCGTCTATAGTTAAGGAAGTTGTACCTGAGCCAGGAAAAAGGTTAAAACTTTGTTCATATAAAATACCATTGTCAGTAAAATTAAATTCAATAACAATTGTCGATGAGGAAGGTAAATTTTCCAACTCAACATAACCATAAGCATTTGTTGTAGCTGAAATGGCTTCCATTGCTGGACTTAAATACACTTTAAAAGGCTGATTAACAACAGATTGCTCATACATACCCTTATATCTTTTATAAACGTTAAATTCCATTTTTTCAGATAATGGATCAAGGTAAGTAATTGTACTTATAGTTTGTTTCATAATCACATCACTGATTATGTATGTAGTGCCACTTAATCCAACAGTAGCAAGTTCAGCTAAGAAGCTGTCTTTTTGAAGTTTAATTATATATTCACCAATCATAACTTCACCAAGTGAATAAAAACCGTCTGAATTTGTTTTTGCATCTAATACTTTTTTCTCAGTATCTGTTTTTAGTGTTACTTTTACTCCAGACAGAGGTTCCATTGTTTTTTGGTTATAAACTCTACCTTCTATAACTAAGGAATTTTTTTTACACGATGCCAAACCAATGGCAACTGCTAAAATAATAAATAGGGTTTTTTTCATTTTCTTTGGTTTATTAATTTTAAGATTGCATTATTCTTTATTTTAGCGTCAAATATATGAATTTTTTATTATTCCAATAGTGGAGAATCTTAAAAATCAACTATTAGCTGATCATTCCAAGGCAAGTATTGATTATATAATAACTGTTATACAAAATGATAAAGAATGTATAACAAAGGTTTTTAATTGGTCAATAAATGGTGAAAAAACAATCAAACCAAGGGCATCCTATCTTTTTGATTCTGTTTTAAAGAAATATCCAGAATTGACAGAATATTTTATTTCTAAAATAATATTGAAATTGAATGACCAGTTGCATCCTGGTGTTAAGCGCGATTTTTTAAGAATTGTGGCCAGATCCTCATTGCCCAAAATAAAATTAGATGATTTACTGAATAATTGTTTTCAATGGATGCAATCATCGAGTGAAACTTTATCTGGAAAAATTCATAGCATGCAAATTGTATATAATATAAGCCAATTAGAACCAGAAATAAAATATGAGTTAATTTCTGTAATAGAAGATCAAATGCCTAGAAGTTCTAGAGGGTATAAGCATAGAGGCACAAAGTTATTGAAGGAATTGTACCAGGAAATTAAGTTTATAAATTGTTAAATTTAATTGACTTGATATATAAAATTTAGTAATTTTATTTCATTTACATTTAAATTATTATTATGGAAATTTTAAAGAAAATTATTTTGCTTTTGATGCTTTCATTAGTTATAATTTCTTGTGAAGAAAGTAATTTGAATGATGACGATGGACAGACTGCGCCTGAATTACCACCCGTTTCATCCTTTGTGATTGATTTTTCTGATTTTCCAACTACTACTAAATCAGCAATAGTTGATGATACAACTAGAAAAAATAACTTTCAAACTGCAAGTCTCCAGGTAGGATGGTGGAATACGCTAATAACTATTGGCATGGCAGTTCCTGTATTATCATTTCTTGAATCATTCAAACATGAAGTTGTTAGAGAAGATATTAACTGGTGGACATGGACATATGATTTTACAGCTCAAAAAGTTAAACATACTGCTGTTTTACATGGGAAGGTTAATGTTGATTCTGTAACATGGGAGATGTACATAACCAAAGAAAATGTATATGAGAATTTTATGTGGTATTGGGGAAGAGGCGATATATTAGGTACAGGTGGTTACTGGATACTACAGGAAAAACCTGAAAAAAGGGTTGATATATTAAAAATTGACTGGGAAAGGAATCCAATAGACAGTACTGGTAATATTCGATATATGAATATTGAAAAAGGTGGTAATGAAAATGGCGGTTATATTCTATATGGAGTTTCCTTAGAGCAATCATACAATGCATACTATCATATTTATAATAAAGGCCAGGATAATTTATCACAAATTGAATGGGATACTGAAACATTAATTGGAAGGATTATTAATAAAAAAGCTTTTATTGATGAAGAATGGCATTGCTGGGATGAAGATCAATATAATACACAATGTGATTAATAATATTAATAAGCAGTTTTATAATATAGATATATTTAATTAAATATTACTGAAGGCTTTTCCTTTGAGTTCCTATTTATCCCTCTCCATTTTGGAGAACCTGTCGCGAAATTGATTCGGGAGGGTTGGGGTGAGGTAATACTAATTGATTTTCAAATTGTTGATTTTTTGAAATTATTGTCTTACCGATAGTTTTTAATCATTTACCGATTTTTTATTTTTATATAGTTAATCAAGCTGTATTTTTGATTGAAATTTAATTTAAATGATACTATTATGGAACGAATGGATGATAAATTTAAAACTCATAGAAGTTCAAATTCAGGAAGATTACTTTTTGGTTTGATATTACTTGTATTAGGCTCGATGATGATCGCCAGACATTTTCATTGGCTGGATTATGATGTGTATAATATTGTGTTTTCATGGCAAATGTTATTAATTGCAATTGGTAGTATTGGTTTGCTTAATAGTAGGCATAATGCTTCAAATTATATATTAATTTTTATTGGTTTATTTTTTATGCTTACTAAAATACCGGATTTGCATTTTGATGCAAGAAGGTTATTCTGGCCTTTTATTTTTATTTTTATGGGATTGTTAATATTAACCAGACATGGAAAATACCGAGGAAAACACTGGCAATTTAACCGTAAAGGTACATCTTCTGATTTTCTCGATGATACAGTAGTTTTTGGTGGTGGAAGAATTAATATGACTACAAAAGAATTTAAAGGTGGTAGAATTACTTCAATATTTGGGGGTTCAGAATATAATTTTCACCAGGCTGAGTTAGCTGATGGAGAAAATGTTTTAGATGTTTTTCATGTTTTTGGTGGATCAAAATTATTAATTCCACCAGATTGGAATGTGAAAATTGATGTGATGGCCATATTTGGTGGATATTCGGATAAACGAATTAATATTGCCGATGCAAATTCAAATAAGCAGTTATATATTAAAGGTATGGTGATTTTTGGAGGAGGAGAAATTAAAACCGCTTAATTAGGAATTTATTCCTCTAAATTCATAAATAACTTATATATGTTAAATCCAATATTATCAAACAAACGAATATTATTATTTTATTATTTAATTTGGACTCTTGTAATTCTTTTTCATATTATTATTTTATACCATGCAAATGAATATACATTTATTGTATCATTCATTGATGCAGTTATATATAGCTTACTTTTTAGCTTTATAGGATTAGCACTCTGGTATTTAATAAAGTTTAGCTATTCCGAAAAAGGAAATTTTTTTCAGGTATTCTTTTCCCATATTTTTGCTTCGTTTCTTACAATCTCATTCTGGATATATTTGAGTAATTTTTTATGTTCAGAAATTTTAATATCTATAGGAAAAGAATCAATATCATTTGCTGGTAATGCATCTTATAGAATATTTAGCGGAGTTTTATATTATACATTTATTGTATTCACTTATTATTTATTTATTTATTACAATAATTTAGCTGAAAAATCAAGGAATGAGTCACGCCTTCAAACAATTATAAAGGAAACAGAGCTCAAAGCAATTAAATCGCAAATTAATCCACATTTTCTTTTTAATAGTTTAAACTCGATAAGCTCGCTCACAATATCAGATCCAAAAAGAGCGCAAGAAATGATCATTAATTTATCTGAATATTTAAGGTATTCTATTTCTCATAAAGATAAACAAGTAAGTTCTATAAAAAATGAAATTGATAATTGTAAAAAATATCTTGAGATTGAAAAAATACGCTTTGGTAATAAATTAGATATTCAATTTGAATTTAATGATTCATGTTTTGATCGCCTCATTCCTTCAATGATTTTACAACCTTTATACGAAAATGCGATTAAGCATGGTGTGTATGAAAGCACTGAGCAAATTATAATAAAAACAAAAGTTGAATGTAAATCAAAATTCACTGAAATTACTTTGTCAAATAATTTTGATCCGGAAGCAATTCCAAGAAAGGGTGAGGGTTTTGGGATAAAAAGTATTAAAGACAGGTTGTATTTAATATATGGCAGCCGTGATTTATTACACATTAAAAAAGGGGATACTGATTTTGAAGTAAAATTGATTTTACCTTTTTTACAAGAAGATGAGTAAGAATATTATAAAAATTTAAAATAATGAAATGTATTATTATTGATGACGAAAAGCCAGCCAGGGAATTAATCCGTAGCTATTTAAACGATTATCCTGAAATAGAAATATTAGCAGAATGCTCCGATGGTTTTGAAGCTTTAAAAGCTATTAATTCACTAAAACCTGATTTTATTTTTCTCGATATTCAAATGCCTAAATTAACTGGAATTGAGATACTTGAAGTATTAGATTATAAACCTTTAGTCGTTTTTTCAACTGCATATGATGAATTTGCAATTAAAGCTTTTGAACTAAATGCTATTGACTATTTATTAAAACCTTTTTCAACTAACAGGTTTGCTGAAGCATTAATGAAACTGAATGACCGGATAAAAAATATGGTAAAGGAATCGAAAAAAGTGGAAGAATTTATTGAACATGCAAGAAATAATGAAGAAAAACTTCACAGGGTAGTTGTTAAAACTGGTTCTAAAATTAAAGTAATTCCTATTGATGATATTAATTATTTTGAAGCAAATGATGATTATGTAATGATTTACAGTTCTCAAGGACGGTTTATTAAACAGGCTACAATGAAATATTTTGAAAGTCATTTACCTGATGACCAATTTATACGTATACATCGTTCATATATAGTTAATATTCAGCAAATTGTTCAATTGGAATTGTATGAAAAAGATTCTTATTTAGTCGTTCTAAAGGATGGAAATAAACTTAAAACAAGCAAAAGCGGGTATAAGAATATAAAAGAAAAATTGAATTTTTAACATTTATTCAAATGTCACTCTGAGCTTGTCGAAGAGTTTTTAATTGACTTATGCTTCGACGAGCCCAGCTTGACAATTTTATTCTACTTCCAATTTAGTATCTTTTTAAAATCATATTCTGCCGGATTTGCAAAATATTTCTTTGCCATTTCATAATCATCCGGAGTAATATAATCTAAATTGTTTTGGAATATCAACTGCGATTTTTCAATTCCAATATCCACTAATCTTGGTTTAATTTTTCCATCCGCACCTTCAACATCTTTAAGGAATAATGGTGCAATATCACCTTTTGGATCAGATGTAACCATACATCCTGTTTGTCCTTCTTTGAAGAGCCTGTATACTCCTGTTCCAAGTAAGGTACAGTAAAGTAAGTCAAATGCAATTGGTCGTACACATCTTAATTCGTAACCCATCTCAACTGGTCGGCTTTTTACATCTATTTTTAGTTTTTTTAATTCTTTTTGTAATAAAATATTGAAAATATGAGATTTGCTTACATTTCCTAATTCAGGATGTCCATGGTCATCATAAGTAAATTCAATTCCACTGTTTTCAATCTCTTCATCACTCATAAAATGAAAAACCCCTTCACTAATTATGGCGACCCCAAAACCTATTCCTTCTAATTTTCTTTTCACCATTGATGAAATAACTAGTTTAATAATATTTGAAAATGTTACTTCCGATTTATTAAACATTTCAGGAATAATAATCATTGGTAAATGACAAGCTGCGCCAATACCAAATGCAAGATGGCCGGCTTCTCTTCCCATAGCTGAAATAACAAACCAGTTACCACTTGTCC
Source organism: uncultured Bacteroidales bacterium (assembly GCA_964496465.1). Lineage (GTDB taxonomy): Bacteria > Bacteroidota > Bacteroidia > Bacteroidales > CAYFUP01 > CAZBZX01. The sequence goes on along the minus strand of CAZBZX010000156.1, from coordinate 8 downwards.
TGGCATCT
>CAZBZX010000155.1:0-9410 GCA_964496465.1 uncultured Bacteroidales bacterium | reverse complement strand
TGCCATCCATATTTTATATTTTTCATTTTTTATATTTTCAGGAAAGAATTCATCTCGAATAACGCGCCAAAGAGATGGATCCCGAAAAAGTTCAGTTGTTTCAACTGTTACACCTTGTACAAACGTTTCAAAGAAATTATAATCATTTATTAATTTATCAATTAAATGATCAGCATCTCGTAAATTATTTTCGTAAATGATTTTCTCAAGTCGATGTTTAAAAAATGTAAGTGCATAATTTTTATAATCGTAATTATGTACATCCTGAATGGTAGTAATCACCTTTCTAGTATCAACTATACCTACGTCAACATTATTATTCATTGGGGCGACTTATATTTTTTTATAATACAATCCTTTTTTTTCAAATTTGGAAGCAAAAGGTCCTAAAATGGTCTCATGCATTCCAAGTAATAATAGTCCATCCTGAAACAGGCTTTCATGATATAATTTAAATACTTTATTTTGTAAATCATAATTAAAATAAATAATTACATTCCTGCATAATATAATATCGAATTTAGCAAACATCAAGTTACCCTCAACAACCAGGTCGTGCCTTCTGAAAAACGGCTTATCAATTAAAAATTGATTCATGTGGATAGTATCTTTCGTTTTGTTTACATCAAAATATTTTTCATATGGAACATCATAATATTCATCGTAATTATATGGATTTTCCCTTATTACTTTATCAAAATTATCAAGATAACCAATATTAAAACGATACTTATACACTCCTTTTGCAGCCTGCTCTAAAACTTCAGGATTAATATCAGTTGCTAAAATTTTTGCACTATCAAAAAGTCCCATTTCATTTAACAATATTAACATTGAATAAACTTCTTGTCCACTCGAACAGCCTGCATGCCAAATGTTAATGTTTTTTCTATTTTTAAATTGGGGAAGTATCCTATATCTTAAAATATGCCAAATTTGTGGATCACGAAATAGTTCAGTAGTGTTTACAGTTATATCATTAATTACCCTGTTGAGAAATATTCTGTCTTTTTTAACTTTAGTAATAAGTCCTAATAAATCAATTCTGTGATCGACTAATACTTTTTGCAATCTTCTTTTAAGAGATTTCTCCGAGTAATCTGTCAGATCATATTCTGAATGATTCTTTAAGGCAGTTACAAAATATAATAGCTCTTGATCAGTAACTGTGGTCATGCTTTATTCCTGAGATAATTTTAATGTTTCCAAAACAATACTTTTATTACGGCTTTTTAGCAAAATTGTTTTTAAAAGTATTGTTAGATTTAGCAAATATTTTTTTTCCTTTAATATATAAATTTGATGCGACAAAATAATCATTTTATTTAAATAATGAATACTGAAAATTATACAATAGCTATATACGGAATACAAGATATAAATGGGGAAAAATTTCCAAATATTGTTCATGATCATTCCATAGCAATTTATAAAGATGGCAAAATTAAAAAATTTATTCAATTAGAGCGACTTACAAGAAAAAAGTATGATAATTCTCTATCATTTTTTTTATATGATATATTAAAAAAGGAAGATTTATTTAAAAATGATAATTATGATCTGATTTTTGTTGATAATATTCTTGGAAATGCTTTTATTTCAAAAGAAGGAAATTTAAGGTTTGAGGGTAATTTTCATAAACAATTGTCAGAATATCATCATACTGGAAGAGCATATTGGCTTAATAAAGAGATAGAAGCATATGTTCTTAATCATGAATTAGCACATATATACTCATGTGTTCCGTTTTATGGAAATTTTATAGAAAATAGTTTATTGGTACATTTTGATGGAGGGGCGAGTAAAAGTAATTTTTCGGCATGGATTTTCAAAAATGGTAAATTAAAACTTATAGAATATCATTGGGATTTTAAATATTTATCGTCATTTTTCAATTCAAATGCATTAGTTTTTAGCATTATAAAAGGAAACTTAAAGAATCAGCATAGTGTTCCGGGTAAATTTATGGGATATGCTGCCTATGGAAATTACTCTGAAAATATAGAAAGCTGGCTAAAAGAGAATGATTTTTTTAGCAATATTTGGGGAAAGAAAAACTATTTTTTTAAAAAAGTGAAAACTGACTGGAATTTTGATTTAAATTCATTTGACTTAAAGAATAGTTTTATTCAGGACATTGCAGCTACTTTTCACCATATTTTCATAAGAGATATTATAAATAAAATAAATAAGCTAAAAGAGAAAACTAATACAGAATATTTATACTTTTCTGGTGGGTCTGCATTAAATATTTCTTTAAATACAGTCTTAGTAAATAAAAATATTTTCAAAAATATATTTATTCCTCCATGTACTAATGATAGCGGATTAGCAATTGGAGCAGGCGTTTATTTAGAAATTTTAAAAGGGAATAATATTTATAAACACAATGCTTATTTAAACAATTTAAGAGTATCTTCTCAATATACCTGTTCTTTATATGAAATTAAAAAAGTTGCATCCTTATTAATGAAAGGGGAATTAATTGGTATTTGTAATGGGAATGGTGAGGCAGGACCAAGGGCATTAGGAAACAGGAGTATAGTTGCGCTGGCCAATTCAAAAAAACTAGCTGTAAAAGTAAGTGAGAAAATAAAAAAAAGAGAATGGTATAGACCAGTTGCACCTGTTATGTTGGAACACAACACTAAATTATATACTGGTTTGTCAGTAATTCATCATCTTAGTAAATTCATGTTGCTCGAATTTAATATTCTTCCCGAATACAGAACTGAACTGCAAGGAGTAGTCCATATAAATGGAACATCACGGATTCAAACTATTTTTAATAAAGAAGATAATCCCTATATGTATGATTTATTAAGTTATATGGAATCGCAATATGGAATTAAAGCATTAATAAATACTTCCTTTAATAGGAATAATGAACCTTTAGTGCATACTAATGAAGACGCTAAAAATGCAGCTATTGATATGAAACTTGATGGATTAGTATATAATGGGAAACTTATAGAATTATAAAAATATTGGAATCAAACTTCAATTTTTCTTCTTGTGAAGAAGTCATTTACAGTTTTAAGAATAATTTCTTCATTATATGGCTTTGTTAAAAACTTATCGAAACCAATTTTTTGGCATTCTTCTTCAGTTTCTTCACTGTTGAATGCTGTTAAAGCTATAATTGGTAAAGCAGGATTTATTTTTTTTATTTTTATTGTAGCATCGTAACCACTAACTTCAGGCAGATTTAAATCCATTAAAATTAAATCAATATCAGGATATTCCTGATAAAGTTTTATAGCTATGGATCCATTTGTGGCATATAAAATGGTAATGTTGGTTTTATTAAATAAATGTTTAAGAAAAACGAAACTGCTTTCATCATCTTCAACGATTAATATTTTTTTTCCTTGCCAGTTATAATTATTAGAGATATCCTGTTCTGATGTAATAATTTTACTTTGTATACTAAGCACTGATACATATGGGATCGTAAAATAGAATTTAGACCCTTTATTATCATTTGATTCAAACCAGATCTCACCACCCAGAAGATCGACTAATCCTTTTGAAATAGCTAGACCTAATCCAGTCCCTCCATATTTACGTGAGGAGGAATCATCAACTTGCCTAAACCTTGAAAAAATAATTCCTTGCTTGTCATTTGGAATACCAATACCTGTATCTTTGACATAAAATTTCAAATATTTTTCGTCAGGCCTTATAATATATCCGAATTCAACCGACCCTTTTTCTGTAAATTTTATTGCATTTCCTATCAAATTTGTTAAAACCTGCCTAATCCTGGCTTCATCTGAATAGATTATACTTTCTTCATCAGGCAAGCCATAATGCACATTTAGCTTAACATCATTTGTATGTTTTATTTTCGCATCATTTGAAAAGAAAGAATGTAACTCGAAAAGCAAATTGTTTAGATAAAATTCTTTTTTAGCTATTTTAACCTGATTAGATTCAATTTTTGAAATATCAATAATATCATTTATTAATCCTAATAAATGTAAGCCATTCTTTTTAATTATGGATAAATATCTTTTCGACTCTTCTTTCGAAAGTGCTTCACTTTGCAGTACATCTGCAAACCCAATAATACCGTTCATTGGTGTTCTAATCTCATGAGACATATTTGCAAGAAAAGCTGACTTTAAATTGTCAGCATTTTCTGCTTGTGTTTTAGCTCGTTCAAGTTCATTTTGTGTTTTAAGCAGTTCAGTTATATCGTGCCCAATTCCAATTATCCCAACCACTTTATTTTCATCATCTTTAATGGGAACTTTTGTGGTAGAATACCAGCGTTCATTAATATTGTGAGGGTTAACTTTTTCTTGTAAATCAAATAAAGCTTTCCCCGTTTGTATAATATATTGTTCATCATCGTAGAATTTTTGAGCTGTAGCTTCAGGATAAAAATCGAAATCAGTTTTTAAATAAAGCTTTTCAGGTGACGACTGCATAAGCTTTGCAACAGCATTATTGCTTATTAAAAATCGACTATGTATGTCTTTTACAAAAATGGAATCGGGTACATTATTAATGATTGTTAGTAATAAATTTCGCTCGCGTTCAAGCAAAGCATCAGCTTTTTTCTTTTCAGTTATATCAAGCAGACTAAATGAAACGGCAAAAATATTATGTTCAGAATCATAGGCAGGAAGAAGATGGATAGAATACCATTTTGCATCATCGAAATCAAATTCATATTTTTTTTCAAAAGCATGACTCTCACCTTTTAAGCATTTCTCAATATAGTGAGAAAGAAATTCATTTTCATCTTTACTAAAATAATTGAATATATAATCGTTTTGATTTAGATCTTTATTAAAAATAGTATCGATAAAAGATTTTGCTTTTCTGTTAAAAGTTAAGATTTTATAATTTTTGTCTATTAAAAAATAAACTTGAGGGGATGTATCAAAAAGGGCTTTTAAATTTGCTTTGCTTTTTTCTAATTTGTTTTCAGTTATTTGTTTATTTGAAATTTCTTTTTTAAGCTCCAGGTTTTTATTACCTAAAAGTATTATTTCCAAAGCAATATATTTCAACAATGAAATTGTATGCTCAAATTTTTCCACATTAATCCCATTTGAAATATCAGCATCAAGGAATTTTTCAAGTTTATTTAATTCAAGGCGTAACTCTTCGGATATCGATTTAATTTTATCTTTAAGTTCTATTCCTTCCGGTGCCTGACAAATAATCCAATTAGCAACATGTTTTTTTTCAATAATTAAAGGATATACTGCATGCAAGTAGCCTGAATACGGACATATTTTTTTAGAAATACTATTAGATAAAGCTTCGTATCCAGAATCTGAAATGGTTTTTTCACATTTGCAGCGATATTTTTTTGAATTTAATAAATGAGAACAGAAGGAAGGAAAGTTATTAGGTTTTGTAATTATTTTCCCATAAGTATTGGTAATTACCGATCCTACATTATTAGCAATAGCAAATGAATTCTGAAGTTTTTGAAGATTTTCAAAACTAATAATATCACTTAATTCGTATTTTTCTGAAAGCTGATTATCAGAATACATTAAATTATTTTTTCCTAGCCTACTAAAATTAGCAGTTCTAAAAATATAAAAAATAACGAATTAAAAAAACCATCTTGTACTTTACACATTATTAATAGGCAATAATTTTTACTAATAACTTAATTTTTATGATGAATGAATAGAATTTGAATATGAAAAATTTATAAAATAATTAGGTACAAGAATACAATGATTAGGGTATAGAATTTACATATTCTTCAGCATTCATAACTATTGCATATGCTTGCAATGTGGCAAGAGTAGAATTATGGACATCAACTGCGTTAATAATTTTGTCACCAAAATTTAAATCTTTTGTTGCACAAGCGTCACCAATAACTGTCACTTTAAACCCCAAATCATGTGCTGCTCGGGTGGCTGCTTCAACACACATGTGAGTCATCATTCCGCAAATTACAATATGAGTAATATCATTTGCATCTAATAATTCCTTTAAATCTGTTTGATAAAAACTATTAATTTGTTCCTTGATAATTACTTTTTCTCCTTCAAGAGGTTTAACTTTTGGATTAATTTCACCTTGATTGTCTACTTTATGTGTTATATGTACTACAAACCAATCTTTTTCCCTAAATTTATTTAGCAATTTATTAGCATTTATACTAGCTTCATCTGGATTTTTTAACTCTGAAAATCCACCAGGAAAATAAAATTCCTGTATATCGATCAATAATAAAGCAGTTTTTGGAAGATTATTTTGAGCAGAAAGAGAGAGAGAAATTGTAATTATTGAAAATGAAATGATTAATTTTTTCATAATTGAAACTTAGAGGTTTTTTCCAAAGTTGTATGCAAAGTTAAGTTCATTTTTATTATTTGCAATCTCTCCTTTGTCATAAGCTGTGCCATAAATAATACCTTCATACCTCATTCCTAAATAAGTAAATGACATCAGAAATGATTCAAGTGTTGTTTTGCAAGCCACTTTTCCTTCTTCAGAAGGGATTATTAAAATACCTTTTTTGTTTGTTAACTTTTTATTTTCAATATAAGGTCGAAGTCTTTCAATTAGTAATTTCATTTTTGCTGTTGGACCATAAAAGTAAATTGGAGTAGCAAAAACAATAGCATCAGATGAATCAATTTTATTATAAACTTCATCCATATCATCATTCAGGGCACATAAAAATGGAGGCTGTTTGCATTTTCGGCAATCCATACAAGGATTTATTTTAATTGGGTACAAATAAATTTTTTCAAGTTCATGACCATTTTTCTGTATTCCTTTGGTAAATTCGTCAATTAAAATATCTGTATTTCCCCTTTTTCGCGGGCTACCGTTAAATGCTAAAATTTTCATTATTATTGTTGAAAAAGCTCTATTAGATCTCGATTAGAAGTTGTCTTGCAAAAGGAATAAAACCAGCGCTTTCAAGAGTCCTTATAGAACTAATATTATCATAATCGCAACCGCAATTTACAATTATATCTTTTTCTTTTTCAGTTTCTTTTAATTTGCTAATTATATATTTCCCAATTCCTTTTTGTCTATATTTTTCATTTGTGAATATTCCAATGCTAGCTACATTATTATCATAGTAACTCCAAACACAAATTCCAATTCCTAAAATTTCAACCTTATCTTCCAGTAAAAAAATCTCATTTCTTTCAATACGATGTTCAAGTGCATCAAAAAAATCCCCACTTAATTCAATAATATTGTTCATATCATTAATATCAGCAGCTCTGAATTTAGCCTTTGGAAAATTATTTAAATGCGGAACAATTTTTTTATGATCTTTAAAATAAATACCAGTTACAGATAATTTTTTTTGTTTTTCAATTGCTAAGTTTAATAAGATAGTATCAAAAGTAGCTACTTCAATTTTACTAATATTGTTTTTTTTAATAATTGATTCAAAAACTTCCTGCTCATGGATTCTATGCATATCAATTAAATGAAATTTATAAAGCACACCTTCTTTAGATGATAAAACATAAAAGCCAGCGTATGTATTATCTTTTTTTATTTCAAATACATTTGAATTATAAATTTGTTCCTCGTTGTATTCTGTCGTTTCGAACAATAAAGTTTTAAGATAATCGGTGTATATCGATTTAAAATCTTCTAAATCAATAATTTGGTGAAATGTAAACATGTAAAAACAATATTAAATTTAACTCCTTTAAACCTTGCTAAAATTATATATTTTTTTTAGTTATTTAGTATGAATAATTATTTTCTTTTATTATTAAAATTTATTAGCAACTAGCTTATTGCATAATTAATGGTTCGATTAACATGGATTAAGGTTGTATCTAATAACTTAATTTTTTTTAAATCCGTTTGGTGTAATAATAAAGGTAATTCAGTCCCGCCTAAAATTAAAGCTTCAATATTATTTTTATTAATTAAATTATTAGCTATAAATAGTAATTCTTTTTTCGATTCATTTTTAATGACGCCTTTCACCAATTCTTCCATATAAATTTTATGAATTTTATTCATAATTAATTCATCCGGAACAACAATTTCAATATCATTATTATTAAATATTTCCTGGTAAAATCCTCCTATCATTGTGTATTTAGTCCCAAACAGCCCAATCTTTTTTATTTTGTATTTTATTGCTTCTTGACAAGTGGATTCAATAATACTTATTAATGGCAATACTGATTTTTCATTAACTTGATTAAAAACGATATGAGGAGTATTTGATGCAATTATTGCAAAGTCGGCTCCAGCCTTTTTTAATTTTTCTATTTCAGCAATTAAATATTCTATTAACTCATCAAATGCTTATAATGCAACATATTCAAGCATTTTAGTCATGTTAATACTGTTAATAATTATCGATGGATAATTATTAGTTTTCATCTCTTTTTGATATCCAGCTATTAAATATTTATAATATTCAATAGTAGATTCTGGTCCAATACCTCCAATAATTCCGATAGTTTTCATTATTTAAAATTAATTTTCATCAAAACCAACTACATCAAATGCCATTTTCGCTAAATAAGGTTTTGAAATAAATCTAGTTATAAATGCTCCAAATTGATTAAATTTTCCAGGAATGATGATTTTTTTCTTCTTAAACATGTTTTTAATTGCAATCTTTGCAACCTCTTCGCTACTCATCATTGAATATTTGGCAATTGCCCTAATTTCTTTATGATCTGATGCTTGCTGAAATCCTGTTTTAGTAAATCCCGGGCATAATGCTGACACATGAATATTATATTTTTTTAATTCGTAACCTAATGCTATACTAAAATTTAAAACAAAAGCTTTTGCTGCAGCGTACGATGAATATGTTGGAGTAGGTTGGAATGCACCTGTAGAGCTTACATTCATAATGAAACCTGATTTATTTTTTATCATTTCAGGGATTAAAAGCTTTGTAAGGTAAACCTGATTATTAATTAATAAATTAAGCATAGCATTTTCTCTTTCAAATGGAATATTAACGAAATACTCATTTATTCCATAACCGGCATTATTAATTAATATGTCCACTTTAATAGTATTATCTTCAATTATTTTACTAATTATTTCAGGTGACTCAGGTAATGATAGATCGATAATAATGATAAATACTTTAATGTTAAATTTATCCTGAAGTTCATGTTTTATTTCATTCAATTTATTTCCACTTCTGGCTATTAAAACTAAATCATAACTTTTTTCGGCTAAGATTCGGGCCATATCTTTCCCAATTCCACTTGATGCGCCTGTAATTATTGCTGTCATATTATTTTTTTATTATAAAAAATTCGTAACTAAATTGATTTGAATATTTATGATAAAAATTAATTTCAGATTGCAAAAGATCATATACTTCATTTGCTTCTTTGATACCTTTATTTTTATCGCGAAACTTTGTTAATGTATTTTGAATATTATTATAAAATGATATCCAATCATTT
>CAZBZX010000154.1:0-9415 GCA_964496465.1 uncultured Bacteroidales bacterium | reverse complement strand
AGTTGCCTTATTGATGAATATTGCTGGCGTTTGCTGCTGAATACTTTTAACCATTATTTCAATCAATTTATTTATTTCGTTAGTTTTTTCATTTGAAACAGGATACTTGATATCCATAAAGGAGTTTAAATATCCCTTTGAGTAACAAATTACATTATTAATTGTTCTATTTGGGATAAATACTTCAGCGTTGTTTGTATTTTTAATGACAATAAAACGCATACCGATTGATTCTACATACCCAGTTTGTCCTGAAATTTCAACTAATTCTCCTATATCAAGTAAATCAGAAAAGACCAAGGTTATTCCTGTAACCACATCCTGGACTAAACCTTGTGAACCGAAAGCAACAGCCAATCCAATTACTGAAGCACTTGCCATATATGTAGTAAGCGAAATACCTAATTGTTGAAAAATTTTACCTAAAGCCACAAAATAGATAAAGAAAATAAGTATGCTAATAATTAAACTATTAATTGACCGCCATTTTGGATTAATCTTTTTAGCAGTAAAAAACTTACGTAATAATTTAATTAGCAAAACAAGCAAATGGCCTGAAATTGCTATAGCAACAATTAAAAGTATTTTTTTTAATTCGGTATTAAGTTGAAAAAATAAAATAATTGTTAAATCCATAAATCAGAATTATCGATAAGATATATTAAAATATATTCTTTTATTGTTTTTTACACAGATCTGTTTTTTCAACTTTAATACCGTTGAGTTCCATTATAAAATTTTCACTTAAAATTTCATCATTTGTAAAATTCCCGGTATCAAATCCTTGCTTTCTGCCATCAAGCACAATTGCTTTTTTTTGTTTTACACAAACTACTTTTTCGTCGCTTGAAGCCTTTGTAATTCCTTGCCAAAAATAATCAACTGTATAAGTAACTTCCACTGCATAATTATTAGAGTTTTTAACTTTAACAACTAATACCAGCGGGCTCGTTTTATCGAAAAATTTCGAATTTTTCCATTTGTAAGAGAACTCAACTCCTTCATTTGATTGAATCGATTTAAATTTCGCACTGAAACAAAGCGATATGCTGATAAATACAGCTACAATTGTTAATAGTAATTTTGTTTTAATATGCATTGGTTTCTACTCACATTAATAATTGCAAAGGTACAAATAATAAATTCAATCTTTTTTTGTATTATATTATTTGAAATTATTAGATTTATTCCATAATAAAATTTTACATAAATGAAATATAAGTACATAATTTTAGTTGTTGTTGTTTTGCTAATAGTGATTTTTTCAGTTCAAAATTCTCAAACAGTGCAATTGCAATTATTTTTTTGGCAAATAAAAACTCCAAGTGCATTACTAATTATAATCTGTTTATTTATTGGATTTTTTATTGGATTATTTTTCAAGTCATTAAGTAAGAAGCTTTAGTTACTGGTATTGAGTGAAATATTAAAGCTGAAATAATTTGTAATTAGATAATTGAATAAAATGTTTGAGCTTGATTTATTAGCAAATGAAAAATACAATTATTCCTTTTATTAAATCAACTGATAAATTCTTAATTAAATCAAAAGGTTGTTACTTATATGATTCTGTTGGCAAGGAATATATTGATTTTGAAGCTGGTGTTTGGGTAGCAAACATAGGCCATTGTAACCCAAGAATATCAAAATTAATTGAGAAACAAGCAAAAGAATCGATACACCATGGATATGCATTTCGAAATGAATTATCAGAAAAATTATCAGAAAAATTGCAAGTTCTGACTGGTATTAAAAATGGCGCGAGTGTATTTTTAAGTTCAGGATCGGAAGCTATAAATCTATCAATTACTTTGTCCTTTCAAATTACAGGACGCAATAAAATATTAAAAATTGATAATTCCTTTTTAAGTTCATATGGTTATGGTAAAATATCGCCTGAAAATAATTCGATTGTTACTATCGGTTATAATGAAATGGATCCCATTTCAAAAATAAATTATAAAGAAATATCAGCTTTTGTAATTGAGACTGGTGGGGCTTCAATTGATGTAGTCAAATTTCCTGATATAGAATTTCTTAATTCTCTTGTTAATATTGCCAGAGAAAATGGATGTATAATAATTGTTGATGAAGTTACAACTGGTATAGGAAGAACAGGTAAATGGTTTGGTTTTCAACATTATAATTTTATTCCAGATATTATTGTTACTGGTAAAGGGCTAGGTAACGGATACCCGGTTAGCGGGGTAACGATTAATAATATCGTCCTTACTAATTTCATGAAAAATTCTTTTATTTATGCACAATCCCATCAAAATGATCCACTTGGATGCGCTATAGGACTGGAAGTTATAAAAATAATTGAAGAAGATAAATTACTAGAAAAATGCCAGCTGACAGGTAATTATTTTAAAGAGCAATTGGTTTTATTACAGAATAAATATGAAGATAAAATTAAAGAAATTAGAGCCAGGGGATTATTACTTGCAATAGAATTTGCTGATTTTATTGATGGAGAGCATTTAAAAAATCAATTATTTGAGAAAGGATTTGTTGTAGGTTTTAAGGGAAATTCAATTCGTTTTATGCCTCCACTAACTATTAGCTATAAAGATATTGACAAATTGATATTTAATTTGCAAAATATATTAAGTAACTTAACTTCAAAATAAAACATATTGTGCAATTAAAATTTTATTTTAATAATTCAGCGATTAATGTTTTTAAATGTTTTATTTTATTATTAATTATTTCATTAAATGCACATTCACAGGATAGCATTTACCCATATAAATTAAGTGAAAAGGATTATTTTTTACTCCCAGGTTCAATACTTACTAAATTTAGTGGTGATTTTGCAGAGAATAAATTAATATTTAACTTAACCATAAATGAAATTGAAAAATTAAATGCAAATTCAATTAGTAGATTTGATCGATCGGCTACTAATAATTGGGATCGAGACTTAAATAAAATAAGTGATATTATTTCTCAAAGCCTGCTAATACTACCAGCAGCTTTATCTATCCCGGATTTATACAACCGAAACCTGTATAATATAGCAACAGTAGGTATTATGTATATTGAAACTTATTTTTTTATTAGAGGTATTACTAAATTCACAAAAGCTTTTAGTGGACGAATACGGCCATATTTATACAATAATTCGTTTACTCCTGAAGAACGTTTTTTATTCCAGGATAATGAAGCTCCAGTGGCAAGCACATCATTTTTCTCAGGGCATACTTCTGCTGCATTTGCATCCAGCGTATTCCTATCAAAAGTGTATTCTGATATTTATGGAAAAACTACTATGAGTTATATAATCTGGGGGTCAACTTCAGCACTTGCAGCATATACAGGTTATTGCAGAATTCGTTCTGGTGAGCATTTCCCGACTGATGTAATAGCTGCAGCATTGGTTGGAAGCGCCGTTGGTTATGTTATACCTGTTTTGCATAAAAATAAATCCGAAAAGTTTATTCTTACTTTTAGTCCTGAAGTAGTAAATTTTGTGTATACGTTTTAATTTTAATAATTTGCCGATTTATCAGTTGATTTTAAACATGATTAGAAACGCAAAAATAATATATAAATAATGGATACATTTGAATATAGATTTGCAATCATCGGAATAATTTTTTTATTTATAATTCTCTCTGGTGTATGGTTGAGTAAGCTTGGCAGGCCTTTAAACAATGCTGTTTTTACAATACACAAATTAAATTCAATTCTTGGTATTGTGCTATTAGTAATTACAATTTTTCAAATTTCTAGAAGTATTGAATACACAAAAATGGAAATATTGGCGAGTATAATTGGAGGGTTTGCCTTATTTACTTCTTTTATTTCTGGTGCTATATTAAGTTTCGATAAGCTGGCAATGAATATATTAATTATTACTCACAAAGTGTCGTCAATTCTTTTAATCGTTTCCGGTATAATATTTATATTTATAAAATAGATATAATTTATAATGTATATTTATCATATAATTGAAGGAAAATGACGATAAATACATGGATTATTATTTTCAGTATTATTTTTCTTTCAGGTATAGTGAAAGGCACGACAGGATTTGGTTTTGCTTTGTTTTCTGTTCCATTATTGGTTCACTTTATTCCTATTAAATATCTTATTCCGATTGTAACCTTATTTAATTTATTCTCTTCTTTTCAAATTTTAGTTCAATCTAAAAATATTAAACTGAAAAGATCAATTATATTGCTTTCAATATCAGGAATTATAGGTGTAGTTATGGGTAGTTTTATACTAAAGTTCTTTCCTGACAGGTGGCTTGAATTGATGGCTGCAATTGTATTGATAATTTTATCCATATTGTTTTTAACAGGATATAGATTTAAAATAAGGCATTTAAAAAGAGGAAATGTAATTGCCGGGTTAATAAGTGGAATTTTAGGTGGAAGCCTTGCGATAAGTGGTCCACCATTAGCTCTTTTTCTTACTTCTGTTGAAACTGATAAGTTGCGTTTCAGGTATATATTTGCATGGTTTAGTGTTATTACTGCAAGTATTGCCTTGTTCGATTACATTAAAATTGGCTATGTAAATTTATTTACTTTTAAAGTTTTTGCTATTGCTTTACCTATTGTTATTATGAGTATAATTATAGGTAAAAAGTTAAGTGAAATTGTCTCAGTAAAAATTTTTTACAAGGTTGTAATTTGTATTACACTTATTTCAGGAATATTACTTTTTTTGAAATGTTGTAATGTCTTTTAAATGAATAGATTATATTATTATTCGAGTACATAAAATATAATAAATAAGTCATTTTGAGCGTCTAACTGATTATTTCGATAGGCGCCCGAAATGACTATTGTAAAATTTATTAATAACCTCCTTTACTTTTTATTAAATTGTTTCTGTGAATGCATTTGAAAAAAACTATTTTTTAATGAATCCATTTGCCTGATCATATTCAGCATTTCTTTGTCTTGTCGAATAAACTGATTCTCAAAGAAATCATCATGAAAAAAACCTGGCATAAACATCGAATCAACAGAATATAATCCGTCTGAGAAACCAAGATTAAAGCTATGTTTGAAATAATTGGAGAATTGATTCATTAAGGTGTCAGTAAAAATAGTATCCCCATCAAAATTAGAATAATATGATGTATAAACAGAATCAAGTTCTATTAAATTTCCGTTCTCATCATATTTCTTTGTGACTTTAATGTTCTCTTGTGGCTTTTTCATTCCACCATCCTTACTTTTTATATTCTGTGAATTACAGGCAAAAAAGAAGGTGCTGACAAAAAATAACAAAATTGTTGTTTTCATAATCAATAATTTTAATTAATTAACAAAAATTTTATAATTATTACTTATCGTTATCGATAAGTTGAAAGTATAACGTGCAACATTTTCCTGTCTGGAATTACATAATGTCTGATTAAATAGAAATCATTACCAGGTAAAATCACATCCATGCTTCTTATTCTCTCATAAGTTTGAGAATTTGCAGTATTCCAATTAAAGTTATGTATATATGATGGTTTGTTATATTCCTTGATTTCAGAAATTACAACCATTAACCTGTTATCTATTAAAGAAACTGAATAATTATCTTTAAAAAATAAGTCAGAATATATACTTAACTTATATTGATTTTTAACGTAGTTATAACTAAATCCAGTTATGTTTACATTTAAATCATTTCTTTTATTAATAACTGGAATAGAAGTGTGATGATCATTTGAAAATAGATATCTTTTTACCATTGTTTCCATAATATTTAAATTTTAAGTTTATTCATTTAAAAAATAATGTTTTAAAGTAATCCTAGTAAAATAGATTTTATTTTACCAGTTGCTCAAAATTTAAAAGGTGGAGGAAGATCAATCAATAATAAATTTAAATGTTTGTTATTTGGGGCATAAATACTATTTAATGAAATATTATTTTCAGAAAATAGTTGAAGAAAATTATTTTTATCGTTAGTGTCAATATTACCCAGAAAATCAGAAAAATCATCTATTGAACAAAATGTTTCAGCTTGCAGAATATTATCAGCTACTAATATATTATCCTGTTTTGAAGTTTCTATTTTCTGTGTGGTCTGTCCAGAATTAATAATTAGGATAGAATGAAAACCAGCAATTAATATTATGTATAGTAACTTTTGCATTTAATATAAATTTCAGTATAAATTTCGGAAATTATTAAATGCCAAGTATTAAATAAATGTTAGAAAAACCTAAAAAATGTTAATTATATAACTATTTAAATGTTAGATAGATTTACGGATATGCTCCAACATATGGTTTAATTGTAGGATCTAATCCAAGAGCTTCTTTAATTTGTACAGGTAATTCTTCAGCACTTTTAAATCCTTCAAATGACTTATTTAAATGAAAGTTACCAGTTTCTAATCCTTTAAAAACAGTAACATTATCTGTTTTATAATATTTGCTGTTTTTTGAATATTCTGGATAAATCTTTTGAAATTCCTCTAAAGAAGTAAATTCACCAAGACATTTTTCATTTTGTATTGGGCTCCAAAGAAGAAATGGCATTAAAGTTTTGTCAGTATTACTGATATAAACATTATTTTCAAGTTTTAGTACTTGTGATTCATTTAAAAGCTTACAGAGCGTATCTCGTTGCCATGTGAATAGGAGAGGCCTTATATATTTTTCGTCTCCATACATTAAATTATTTACAATAACATGACCATATCTTTCGTCAACATCAGGTCCTGTACTTGGATGCCATCCAAAATGATCTCCCTGTGCGCTCCTTTCATTCCGCCCAATACATAATGAACTATTTACAAAAGTGTTTTGATAAATTTGAACATTTGAACTATTTAAAACCAAAATGGCATGATCACAATTTACAAATACATTTCCGGCACAAATTGCCCCTTTTGAAATTTCAAAAAAGAAGGCATTCTGACTTGGCCATAATTTATCTTTTGGTCCCTCTCCATCAGTATAACCTACGTTTTCAAGCCAATTGTTTGTAAATACTCCATCTACATTACCAACATCGTACCAAATACCATTTGAATTTGGAAGGTCAATTATAAGGTTATCATTACAAGTAACACGATGTGTCTGGTTAAATATTTTCACAGCCGCCGGAAAATAGCCTGTTATATTTTCAATATTATTTCGTGTAAAAATGTTTCTTTCTAATAATACATCTGATGAACTCATGATATAAATACCTTCAGTACTGGTATCGCTAATTTTACAATTTTTAATAGTTAATTTATCACCATATAAATAAGCTGCAACACGAGAACAAAATGATATTGTGCAATTTTCTATTGTAGTTCCTATTACATCTTTTCCAAAATCAGCTTCATTTGATAATCCTTCAGGAAATTTACCCGATACTTCAAGTGCCCTGTAGGCATATTGTGTAAATGTAATCCCTTTAATTGCAGGACCTTTTCCATCTGAAATTTTACCATTACACATTTCTGTAACTCTATGAATAGCAATATTAAAAGCAGTAATTTCAACTAGCTTATTCGTTGGATCAATTCCAATATATACTTGTTTCTTCTCGTAATCAATGTAATAGTTATTTCCATCAATCTCACCAGGCCATGCCGCTGATTGTAGAAATTTCCCATCAATAAACACCATATCGTTGTTAAATTTATGAAGAGGAGTTAGATGCATGTTTCTTTCCCTGCGCCACCAATCATCAGGTTTTGAAGGAAAGAAATGTTCCCATGATGTTACCCATAAACCACTTTCCAGCTTTTTCCAGTCTTTAGCTATGTATGTTCCTTTAAATATGGGTTGTTCGTTTTTATAAGGCTGAATAGAGATTCCCTGGTTTAACTCTAAATTACCAGTTCGATAAGTCCCACCACGCAAGATAATTGCATCTCCAGTTTTTGCTTTTTTCATTGCCGTTTCAATAGTCGTAGGAGTTTTAATAGATTCTCCTGTGGATTCAGCATTTCCATCAGGAGCTACATAATATATTTTGTTTGCATCAGATGGAATTTCAAATGTTTGTTTTATAGGACCATATGGCCCCCCTGAAGGTTGAGCAAATAAAAATAAAGGACAAATAATTATCCATGCAATTAGAATTAGTATTTTAAAAAAAATTTGCTTTTGAATTAATCTGATAGATTTCATTTTATTTAGGTTTAGGTTTTTAATATGAAATAAAACATCTATAAAACTAAAAAGATTTCTTATAATATAAAACGCATCAATTGGAATAATAAAATATATCTATGTTTATATCATCAATTTTGGATGCTTTATGAAACGGCTTTGGGTGCTTAATAGCTATAAAAATACCATAAAGTTACGTAAAGATTAAAATATAAAATTTCACGATAAAAGGCCAATAAATGTTATTGCATTTGCCTGATTCTAACTTCTGTATCCTTTTTATTTTTTAGTAATTCTAATAGTAAATTAGTATCAGTATTGCCAAAGTGATATGGATATAAAATTTTTGGATTTATCATCTCAACTGCATCAGCAACCATTTCGGGTGTCATGGTGTAGGGTAGGTTCATGGGTAAAAATGCAATATCTATATCTTTTAAATCTTTCATTTCAGGAATATTTTCAGTATCTCCTGCAACATAAATTTTTATATTATCAATAGTCAAAACATATCCATTTCCTTCACCTTTAGGATGAAATGGCTTACCGTTATCTCTTTTATGAACCAGGTTATATGCGGGAACTGCTTCAATATTAATCCCGGAAATTGTTTTAGATTCCCCATTATTTAGTACTAACCCTTCGATATTGTTACTACATGTTTCTGTCAAAATAAGAGAAGTATTGACCTTTTTAATTTTATCAATAGCAGTTGCATCCATATGATCTCCATGATTATGCGTAACTAAAATAATTTCAGCTTTTGGCATTTTTGCGTAATCAGCATAATTGCTTACAGGATCAATATGAATAACAATATCGTTATAGGTAAACATAAGTGTTCCATGTCCGATAAATGTTAGAATTACTTCACCTTTGAAGGTAATAACAGTATCAGATTCAAATTTGTTTTGGGCAAATAATGAATTCATAATCAACATAATTAATATTGAATTAAAAACAGTTTTCATAGGTTAGAGATTTTATTAAGTGCAAATTATTATTAATATTTAACAAAACCAACATCAGATTGTTTTAAAAAATGTTAATATTAACCAAATCAACTTTGAAAGTATAGATTGATTATATACTTTCGGAATTTTATAATTTTTAAATCAATGTCACCACGTTTTATGATCTTTTTTTTTATTATAGTTGGAATATTTTTATTAATTGATTTTTATACATTTAAGGCCCTAAATCTAATTTTTCAGAAATCTACCTTATTAACAATAATTAAAATATTCAACTGGGGAATTTTACCTTTTTCAATTATCGCTGTTATGATAAGTACAATGATTGTTCCTGTATCTAAAGGGAGCCAGTCATTTTATTTCATGT
>CAZBZX010000153.1:0-9416 GCA_964496465.1 uncultured Bacteroidales bacterium | reverse complement strand
AGCTCGACATAGAATTGTTGAAATCCCAGCTTCAAATATGAAAAAGGATATGACCAAAATTCTTAAAGAAAGTGGATATATTCTTAACTTTAAATTTGAAGAAGATAAGGTTCAGGGGAACATAAAAATTGCTTTAAAATATCATCCTGAAACAAAACAGCCAGCTATTAAATCTATCACAAGAGCTAGTAAACCTGGTTTACGGCAGTATAGTGGAAGTAAGGACTTACCTAGAGTGTTAAATGGATTAGGTATAGCAATAATATCAACATCGCAAGGTTTGATGACTGATAAAGAAGCTAAGAAAAGAAATATTGGTGGTGAAATATTATGTCAAGTATATTAATGGAGGAAAAAAAATGTCAAGAATAGGAAATTTACCAATTAGTATACCAGAGAAAGTAACAGTAGAAATTGACGCTGATAATAATGTTAATGTTAAGGGACCATTAGGTGAATTAACTCAAAAAGTTGACCCTGATATTAAAATAATACTAAAAGATAACATTTTAACTGTTTCTCGTCCAACTGAACAAAAACGTCATAAATCTCTGCATGGTCTTTATAGATCATTAATTAGTAATATGGTTGTTGGCGTATCTGAAGGATATGAAATAAAACAGGAGCTTGTTGGGGTTGGTTATCGAGCTGAAGTTAAAGGACAAATTTTAGAATTAAGTTTAGGGTTTTCACATGAAATTCGTTTTGAGATTCCTAAAGAAATAAAAGTAGAAACTGTTACAGAGAGAAGAAGTAATCCGGTTATAACATTAAAAAGTTGCGATAAGCAATTAATCGGACATGTAGCATCAAAAATCAGATCCTTAAGACCACCAGAACCATATAAAGGTAAAGGTATTAAGTTTGTAAATGAACAATTACGTAGAAAAGCTGGTAAAGCTGCTACTTAATAAAAAATAATAAGTAATAGAGATGGCATTATCGAAGAAAGATAGAAGACAACGTATAAGATATAGAATACGGAAAAAAATTTCTGGCACAGGAGATAAACCAAGAATGTCAGTTTTCAGAAGTAATAAAAATATTTCAGTTCAGATAATTAATGATATTGACGGGAGTACGCTAATTGCTGCCTCAGCATTAGAAAATGAAATAAAAGAGAAACAGGGAGTTTCTAAATCTGAACAAGCAGAATTAGTTGGGAAACTAATTGCAAAAAAAGCAAAAGAAAAAGGGATATCTACAGTAGTTTTTGATAGAAGTGGATATTTATATCATGGTCGAGTTAAAAAATTAGCTGATGCTGCCAGAGAGGGCGGATTAAAATTCTAAGTATATGACAACAAGTATTAGAAAAGTAAAAACCAGCGATTTAGAATTAAAAGATACATTAGTTGGAATTCAACGTGTAACTAAGGTTACAAAAGGAGGTAGAACGTTTAGTTTTTCAGCTATCGTTGTTGTTGGTAACCAAGATGGAATAGTAGGTTATGGTTTGGGTAAAGCAAACGAAGTAACTACTGCTATTGCAAAAGGCGTTGAAGATGCCAAGAAAAACCTAATTAAAGTTCCGGTTATTAATGGAACTATTCCTCATGAACAATATGCTAAATATGGTGGAGCATCAGTATTTATTAAACCCGCATCCGGTGGTACAGGGGTGAAAGCAGGTGGTGCGATGCGTGCAGTTTTAGAAAGTGTTGGAGTGAAAGATGTACTGGCAAAATCGAAAGGGTCATCTAATCCACATAATTTGGTTAAAGCTACTTTTACTGCCTTACTTGAATTACGAGATGCGTATACAATAAGTGATCAGCGAGGTATTACTATTGATAAAGTATTCAAAGGATAGAAATTTTATACAATGGCAAAAAAAATTAAAATAAAGCAAACTAAAAGTAAAATTGGGAGCACTTTACGCCAAAAGAGAACTCTTGAAGCTTTGGGTTTAGGTAAGGTCAACAGTGTGTCAGAACATACTGAAACCCCCCAAATTAAAGGGATGATAAATAAAGTGAATCATTTAGTTGAAATTGTTAAATAGCAGTTGCATAATATAGAGTTTAAAAATTATGGATTTAAGTAATTTACAACCAGCAAAAGGCTCAGTTAAAACTGGAAAAAGAATTGGACGGGGTCAGGGATCAGGACGAGGTGGAACAAGTACTAGAGGTCATAAAGGAGCAAAATCAAGATCAGGTAATTCAAAGAAAATTGGTTTTGAAGGTGGACAAATGCCGCTTCAAAGACGTGTGCCTAAGTTTGGTTTTAAGAATATTAACAGAAAAGAATATAAAGCGATTAATATTAGTACTCTTCAAACTTTAGCCGATAAGAAAAAATTATCAGTAATTGATGTTGATTCCCTAATAAATGCAGGATTAGCCTCGAAAAATGATTTAATAAAAATATTAGGAAATGGAGAGCTAAAGATAAAATTAGATGTAAAAGCTCATGCTTTTTCAAAATCAGCGCAGGAAGCGATTGAGAAGCTTGAAGGTACTGTAACAAAAATTTAAAGTTTAATGAAAAAAATCATTGAGACATTAAAAAATATTTGGAAAATTGAAGATCTTCGGGAGAGGATCATTTATACCTTATTTATATTATTAATTTATCGCCTTGGCATACATGTATCTTTACCCGGTGTAGATCCTTCATTATTGGCTGGGTTACAGAATCAAACCAAAGAAGGTGTATTAGGACTGCTTGATATGTTTTCTGGTGGAGCATTTTCCAAAGCATCAATATTTGCATTGGGTATTATGCCATATATTTCTGCATCTATAGTAATTCAGTTACTAGGTATTGCAGTACCATATTTTCAACGACTACAAAGAGAAGGAGAAAGCGGGAGAAGAAAAATGAATCAGATTACCAGGTATCTTACCGTTGTTATTCTTATTTTCCAGGCACCAGCTTATTTAGCTAATTTAAGGATCCAATTACCACCTGAGGCATTTGTAATGAATCCGGTATATTTCAGAATATCATCAATAATAATTATGACCGCCGGAACCATGTTTATAATGTGGTTAGGTGAACGAATTACTGATAAAGGAATTGGAAATGGTATTTCACTTATTATAATGATTGGAATTATAGCGCGTATGCCGTTTGCTCTATTTGGTGAATTTATCTCAAGACTTGAAGAAGGGGGAGGTTTAGTTGCTTTTTTAGTTGAAATAGTAATGATGTTTATGCTGTTTGTAGCTAGCATACTTTTGGTTCAGGGAACCAGAAGAATACCTGTACAATATGCTAAAAGGATTGTTGGAAATAAACAATACGGTGGAGTACGACAATATATTCCATTAAAAGTTAATGCAGCAGGTGTAATGCCTATCATATTTGCACAAGCTTTAATGTTTATTCCAGTTACTATAGCAAGTTTTGCAAGTTCGGAGACTTTATCAGGATTTACTGCAGCTTTTGCAAATTATACAGGTTTTTGGTATAATTTTGCTTTTGCTATGTTAATTATATTATTTACTTATTTTTATACTGCCATTATTATTAATCCTAATCAAATGGCAGAAGATATTAAAAAGAATGCCGGTTTTATTCCAGGAATAAAACCTGGTAAAAAAACAGCTGAATTTATTGATACTGTAATGTCAAGAATTACTTTGCCAGGATCAATATTCTTGGCAATAATATCTATTACACCTGCATTTGCGGTTATAGCTGGAGTAAACAGCCAATTTGCGCAATTTTTTGGTGGTACATCATTATTAATTTTAGTTGGTGTAATATTAGATACACTGCAACAGGTTGAAAGCCATTTATTAATGAGACATTATGATGGTTTAATGAAATCTGGCAGGATTAAAGGAAAATCAGGAATGTAAATTCCTTATATAGCGTTCTTTGATGATAAGTTTGAAGACAGTAAAAGAAATTGAAATAATTAGAAAAAATAATCTGATTGTTTCAAAAACATTAGCTGAAATCGCAAAATTGATTAGACCTGGAATTACTACTCGCCAGCTCGATATTAGAGCTGAAGAGTTTATTCGTGATCATGGTGCAGAACCAGCTTTTAAGGGATATAAAGGTTTCCCGGCCACGTTGTGCACTTCAATAAATGAAGAAGTAGTTCATGGAATTCCAGGAAATACCATTCTTAAAGATGGTGATATTATTTCGATTGATTGTGGTACATTAATGGATGGATATTATGGTGATTCTGCTTATACTTTTGAAGTAGGAGAAGTGAAACAGGAAGTAAGAAAATTATTAAGAATTACCAAAGAATGTTTGGAAATTGGAGTACAAAATGCAATTGATGGTAATAGACTGGGAGATATAAGTTTTGTGATTCAAAAACATGCTGAAGATGCTGGATATTCTGTTGTAAGAGAAATGGTTGGGCACGGAATCGGAAAACAATTACACGAACCACCTGAAGTTCCAAATTATGGAAAAAGAGGGAAAGGTGTAAAATTGCAAAAAGGAATGGTTCTTTGTATTGAACCTATGATAAATATGGGAAGAAAAGCAATTATGCAGAAAAATGATGGATGGACAATTATTACAGCCGATAAATTACCTTCAGCGCATTTTGAATATGCTGTTTTAGTTGATAAAGGAGAACCTGATATATTAACGACATTTAAATATATTGAAGAAGTATTAAAATAATTAATTAATGGCAAAACAACCTTCAATTGAGCAGGATGGAACTATTATTGAAGCATTATCTAATGCAATGTTTAGAGTTGAATTAGAAAATGGCCATGTTATTACTGCTCATATTTCGGGAAAAATGCGAATGCATTATATTAAAATTTTACCTGGAGATAAAGTTAAGGTTGAGATGTCGCCATATGATTTAACAAAAGGAAGAATAACATTTAGATATAAATAAAACTTTTATATAAAATGAAAGTAAGAGCATCAATAAAAAAGAGATCAGCGGATTGCAAAATTGTAAGACGCAAAGGGAGATTATATGTTATAAACAAAAAAAATCCTAAGTTTAAACAAAGACAAGGATAAATTTAGAATTAGTAATAAATTTAATAAACTATAATAAATGGCAAGAATTGTAGGTGTAGATCTACCAAGAAATAAAAGAGGAGAAATTGGCCTAACCTATATTTATGGTTTAGGGAAAAGCTCTGCTCAAGAAATTCTGGATAAAGCAGGAGTTGACCGAAATACTAAAGTTAGTGATTGGACTGATGATCAGTTAAATAAAATTAGATCAGTTATTAATGAAAATTATAAAGTTGAAGGTGAACTTAGATCATCATTGCAGTTAAATATAAAACGTTTAATGGATATTGGTTGCTATAGGGGAATACGTCACCGTACAGGTTTACCTGTTAGAGGCCAAAGTACTAAAAATAATGCCCGAACAAGAAAGGGGAAACGTAAAACGATTGCTAATAAAAAGAAAGCTACTAAATAATTAAGGTATGGCAAAAAAAACAGGAACATCCAAAAAGAGAGTTGTTACTATAGAAGCTTTAGGTCAGGCACATATCCATGCTTCTTTTAATAATATTATAGTGTCTTTAACAAATAATAGTGGACAGGTTATTGCATGGTCCTCAGCTGGAAAAATGGGATTTAAAGGATCAAAAAAGAATACACCTTATGCAGCTCAAATGGCAGCTGAAGACTGCGCAAAAGTAGCTTATGATTTAGGATTAAGGAAAGCTAAAGTATTTGTTAAAGGACCTGGTGCTGGTAGAGAATCAGCTATTAGAACAATAAGTGCAAATGGAATTGAAGTAACCGAAATTGTCGATGTTACGCCATTACCACATAATGGTTGTCGCCCTGCTAAAAGAAGAAGAGTATAATATTTATTAATAGAATTAAAATTTAAAGATGGCAAGATATATAGGACCAAAATCAAAAATTGCAAGAAAATTTGGAGATCCTATTTACGGTCCCGATAAATCCCTGGAGAAAAAAAACTATCCTCCTGGATTTCACGGACTAAACAGGAAAAGAAAGAAATTATCTGTTTACGGGATTCAGCTCCAGGAGAAACAAAAAGCAAAATACACGTATGGTGTTTTAGAGAAACAATTCGCAAATTTGTTTATTAAAGCATCAAGAAGTAAAGGAATAACTGGTGAAGTACTTTTACAATTGCTTGAATCAAGGCTTGATAATGTTGTGTTTCGATTAGGTATTTCTCCTACAAGAAGTGGGGCCCGACAATTAGTATCACATAAACATATAACCGTAAATGGTAATGTTGTAAATATTCCTTCATATCAAGTAAAACCTGGAGATTTGGTTGGTGTAAGAGAAAAATCAAAATCTTTAGAAGCAATATCAAATTCGTTGTCAACCGCTAGATATTCAAAATCATCATGGCTAGAGTGGGATGAAAGTCAAATGGTTGGTAAGTTTTTAAATATGCCGGAAAGATCTGAAATTCCGGAAAATATTAAAGAACAATTAATAGTAGAATTGTACTCTAAATAATAAAATATTATAATAAATTATGGCAATTTTAGCTTTTCAAAAGCCTGACAAAGTAATAATGCTAAATTCAGATGACAAATTTGGTACATTTGAATTTAGACCTCTTGAACCTGGATATGGAATAACAATTGGTAATGCACTAAGAAGAATATTGTTGTCTTCATTAGAAGGCTTTGCAATTACTTCTATCAAAATTGATAGTGTAGAACATGAATTTTCCACTGTTACTGGTGTCATTGAGGATGTAACTGAAATGGTGCTTAATTTTAAACAGGTCCGTTTTAAAAGATTAGTAGAAGATGTTGATAACGAAAAAATTACTGTTATCATTTCAGGACAAGAAGAATTTAAAGCAGGTGATTTAAACCGATTCTTAAATAATTTTACTGTTCTTAATACCGAACAGTTAATTTGCAGAATGGAAAGTGATGTTCAATTGAAATTAGATATAACAATTAATAAAGGACGCGGATATATTACGGCTGAAGAAAATGTTCTTCCTGAGGAAGAATTCGGTGTAATTCCAATTGATACTATTTTTACACCAATTAAAAATGTAAAATATTCTGTAGAAAATTATAGGGTTGAACAAAAAACTGACTATGAAAAATTAGTTTTTGAAATTTTAACTGATGGATCAATTCACCCTAAAGAAGCATTAAAAGAAGCTGCAAAAATATTAATCTATCATTTCATGTTATTTTCAGATGAAAAGATTACACTTGACTCTGATGAAAAATATGGTAATGAAGAATTTGATGAAGAAGTATTGCATATGCGTCAACTTCTTAAAACTAAACTTATTGATCTGGATTTATCTGTACGTGCATTAAATTGCCTAAAAGCAGCCGATGTAGAAACATTGGGAGAATTAGTAAAGTTTAATAAAAACGATCTTCTTAAGTTTAGAAATTTTGGTAAAAAATCATTAACAGAACTTGAAGAATTATTAAGTTCTATGAGTTTGAATTTTGGAATGGATATTTCTAAATATAAATTAGACAAGGAATAAGTAAAATGAGACACGGAAAAAGCTTCAATCATCTTAGTAGAAAAAGTGCGCATAGAAAAGCCTTGCTGGCAAACATGGCTGCATCATTGATTTTAAATAAAAGGATTGAAACTACAACAGCTAAAGCAAAGGCATTAAGAAAGTATATTGAGCCTTTAATTACAAAATCTAAAGACGATACAACACATTCAAGAAGAGTAGTTTTTAGCTATTTAAATGATAAATACGCTGTATCTGAATTATTCAGGGAAGTTTCTGCAAAAGTTGGGGATAGGCCAGGCGGATACACCAGGATATTAAAAATAGGTCAGAGAATGGGAGATAATGCAGATATGTGCATTATTGAATTAGTTGACTATAACGAAAATATGCTGGCTGGTAGCGATGATAAAAAATCCAAATCAAGAAGAAGAAGAGGAAGTAGTAAGAAAAAGGATGTAGATCAAACCATTGAATCAGTTCAGGAAGTAACTGAAGTTGAAGAAATTGAAGCTAAAGATACACCTAAAGAAGAAGTAAGTAAAGATAATATTGAACCGGAAGTAGTTGAACCGGAAGAATTAAAAGAAACTGAAGCTGAAAGAACAGAAGAAATTATTGAAGAAAAAGCTGAAGTTTTGGAACCAAATGTAGAAATTACGGAAGAAACTATAGCTGAAGAGGAAAAGCCTGATACTAAAGCTGAAGATGAGAAAGAAGATACTAAACAAGGTAATGAAGATACAGATAAAAAGTCAGAATAAGTTCTTTTTATAAGTAATGATGTAAAGATGGAATAGGGATGAGGGAATATTTAACTTTGTCCCTTTTTTATTATTATTTAATTAAAATATATATTTAATAACGTTAAAAAATTTATTAAAATGGCACACATTGCAAATGTAAATGCAAGAGAAATTCTCGATTCAAGAGGTAATCCTACGATAGAAGTTGAAGTATTATTAGAAAGTGGCTTCATAGGAAGAGCTGCTGTTCCTTCAGGTGCTTCAACTGGAGAAAATGAAGCTTTGGAATTACGTGATGGTGATAAAAAAAGATATTCAGGTAAGGGAGTAGAAAAAGCAGTAAAAAATGTCAATTCAATTATTGCTAAAGAAGTTTTAGGAATGAATGCTTTGGATCAAGTTGCGATAGACGGGAAAATGTTAGAAGTTGATGGTACAAAAACTAAAAGTAAGCTTGGGGCTAATGCTATCCTTGGAGTTTCATTAGCTGTTGCTAAAGCAGCTGCAGCTTATCTTGATATGCCTTTATACAGGTATATTGGTGGCACAAATGCAAAAGTTCTTCCAGTTCCTATGATGAATATTATTAATGGGGGATCTCATTCTGATGCACCAATTGCATTTCAGGAGTTTATGATCAGACCAGTTGGGGCTTCAACATTTAAAGAAGGATTAAGAATGGGTTCTGAAGTTTTTCATGCGCTAAAAAAAGTGTTGAAAGACCGTGGATTAAGTACTGCAGTTGGTGATGAAGGAGGGTTTGCTCCAAAATTAAATGGTACTGAAGATGCACTTGATTCAATATTAACGGCTATACAAGCAGCTGGATATAAACCTGGACGAAAATCAGAAGGTGGCCAGGTTTCGATTGCCCTAGACTGTGCAGCTTCCGAATTTTATGAAGATGGGAAATATAATTATAAAAAATTTGAAGGTGAAAACGGAGCAATTAGAACATCATCTGAACAAGCTGATTATCTAGCAGAATTATTAAAAAAATATCCTATCGATTCAATAGAAGATGGCATGGATGAGGGTGACTGGGACGGTTGGAAAATTATGACCGATAAGATTGGAGATAAATGTCAGATTGTTGGAGATGATGTTTTTGTTACAAACGTTGAGTTTCTAAAAAAAGGAATTGATACAGGTTGTGCAAATTCTATTTTAATAAAGGTGAATCAAATTGGTACATTAACTGAAACGTTAGATGCTATTGAAATGGCACATAGAGCAGGATATACAACTGTTACATCACACAGATCAGG
>CAZBZX010000152.1:0-9418 GCA_964496465.1 uncultured Bacteroidales bacterium | reverse complement strand
AATCAATTAAATTAGAAAGAGCAAATTTAGAGGCTAAATACGAAACACTGAAAACCCAGATCAATCCACATTTTTTATTTAACAGTTTAAATACTTTAATTACCTATGTTGAGGATAATGAAGTAGCTACAACCTATATCCAGAACTTATCCGATTTTATGCGATATGTTTTAAAAAGCAGGGAAAAGGAAGTTGTATTATTAAGGGACGAAATTGATATAGCTAAAAAATATAGCTTCTTGCAGGAATCACGTTTTGGTAAAAATCTAAATGTGCAATTTGATGTTCCTGAAAAATACTTTCATTATTCTATTTTACCTCTTTCCCTACAAATGCTAATTGAAAATTCAATAAAACATAATATCATTTCTAAAGATAAACCTTTAATAATTAAAGTTTTTGTAAATTCTGAGAAATACATTGTAATTGAAAATAACCTTCAAAAAAAATTTGATGAACCTTCTACAAAGATTGGTTTAGCTAATATTATAGAACGATATAAATTTTTATCTACAAAAGATGTGAAAATTTCAGAATCTTCAGGTAAATTTACGGTTGCTTTACCATTGGTAATTATAGAATTATGATTAAAGCTTTAATTGTTGAAGATGAAATTCTTGCAGCTGATCGTTTGAAGAAATTACTATACGAAATTGATCCTCAAATTGAAATATTGGATGTGCTTGATAGTATTGAGGCAACAGTAAATTGGTTCAAGAATAATAAAGACCCACAGTTAATTTTTCTTGATATTCAACTGGCAGATGGCAGAAGTTTCGAAATTTTTGAACATATAAAAGTTCAAAGTCCGGTAATTTTTACAACAGCATATGATGAATATGCTATAAAAGCTTTTAAATTAAATAGTATTGACTATTTACTTAAACCTGTAAAAATTGATGAATTAAGAGAAAGTATCAAAAAATTCAAATCAATTAAAGAGTATTTTTCAGAGTCTGACTTGCAATCTAAAATATTTTCTGTTTTATCTAATATTAAGGATGAAACAAAAAGCTTTAAAAATCGTTTTCTAGTAAATAAAGGAGATAGTCTAGTCCCAATATCAACTAATGAAATTGCATATTTTTATGCTGAGGAAAAAGAGAATTTTTTGATTACATTTGCCGGGCAAAGGTACTTTGTTAATTATTCGCTTGATTCATTAGAGGAAAGACTTGATCCAGTTGCATTTTTTAGAGTGAACAGGCAATTTATTCTTTCAGCTGAGGCAATAATTAAAGTACATAATTATTTTAATTACAAACTCAAGATTGAAGTAAAGCCTATAATTGATAAAGAAATTATTATTAGCAGGGCGAAAACAAGTGAATTTAAAAATTGGTTGAATAATTGAATATGATAAGAAAGATAAGAAAAGTAAATTATGCTAAATTATTAGTATTAGGAATAGTATTAAAAACAGTTAGTTTTTTGTTTTTTTCTTCAATGATAACAGGATGTAAATCATTTGATAAAATTAATATTGGTGATATACAGGAAGTTAAAGTTGATGGTATTGCAGGACAAACTGTATTTTTAGAATTTAAAGTACCCATTGAAAATGTATCTAGTTTGAATGTAAGAATTACTGAAGTTGATTTAAATGTGAAAGTGAATGGCACTTTTTTAGGAAAAGTTACAAATATCGAGAAAGTAAAAATCATTCGAAAATCGAATGAAATTTATAGCATAAAACTTAAATTAAAAATTGCCGGATTATTTGGTGCTTTAAATTCAATGAAAGTTTTAAATTCCGAAAGTGGCGAATTAAACTTGGAAGGTGAAATAAAAGCGAAAATTATGGGATTTAATAAAAGAATTGAAGTTAGTGAATCGCAAACAGTTGATTTTTCGAGTTATAAAAGTAAATTACCATAATTGTTGTGTTGCTTTTTATTATTCTACAATTTCCTTATTTTTGAATTAATAACCAATTTATTAACCAATGAGCGAAATTTTAGTTCCAATAGACTTCTCAAAAGATTCAATTAATGCACTCGATTATGCTTTTATCCTGGCAAAAGGAATTGGTGCAAATATCCGTATGATCTACATAAAAAAAGAGGAGAATTTTGATCCTACTTTTATTCAAGAGTCTGAAACAATTAAAATAAATACAGTTAAACAATATTTTGAGTTATTGCTCGAACGTAAAAAAAGTTTAACAAATGGTATTAAACTTGATTATAAAATTAGGGAAGGTCATATTTTTAGGGAAATTGTAAACCAGGCAAAATATGATGACTCTGATTATATTATTATGGGAACACATGGTGTTTCAGGGTTTGAAGAATTCTGGATGGGAAGTAATGCATACAGGGTTGTAACTCATGCTGATTGTCCTGTTATTACTATCAGGTATGGATATCAGGTGAAACAAATATCAAAAATTGTTTTACCAATTGATATATTTATTTTCTCAAGGCAAAAGGTTCCGGCTGTTGCAGATTTAGCTGCTCGATTAAACGCTGAAGTCCATATACTTTCAGTACGTGAAACTGATGCGGAAGGAGTAATGGAAAAAATAAATCATTATGCACAGCAAACTTATGAATATTTAAATGATAAAAATATTAAATGCATCAAAGAATCATTTTTAGGTGAGAATAATACTGATATTACAATTGATTATGCTCAAAAAATTGGAGCACAGTTAATTGCTATAATGACTGACCAAACTGAAAACACAGTTAATTTTTGGATAAATTCATCTTATGCACAGCAAATGGTTAACCATTCTCCAATTCCTGTCATGTCGATACGTCTGAGTAATTTATTAAAAAATGAATAAAAGTATTTTATTATTCTGTTTAATAGTTGGGTTTTCTATTATTACTTTATCTCAAGAAAATAATATAGAAATTAAAACCAAATCCATTTTTGAAGTGCTAGATTCATCTGTGGGTTATAGTGAAGTTAAAATAAATCAGGATGATTATATAAAAGAATTGATAATTGAGCATATTAAACAAAATCAGGAACAAAATGGTGTCCCGGGATATCGGATAAATATTTTTTTCGATTCCGGATATGATAGATACGGGATTGATGCAAGAACAAGGGCACGAGCTGTTAAAGATACATTTGATGTGTACTACTCTTATATTGCAAGCTACTTAAAATATGAAACCCCAAATTATAAAGTATATGTTGGTGATTTTCGCACAAAAACTGATGCTACAAAAATATTAAAAGAAATTGAGAGATATTACCCAAAAGCATTTATTGTTAATGACCGCATAAATTATCTTCGAATTGAATAGTTTTGTTAATAAAAATCATATTCAGTTAATTATTAAAACTAAATCGAATAAAATTATATTAAACAATATTGTATTTTTGAATTTTAATTTTAAATTGTAATTAAAATCTTCTTTTTTAATGAGTGATGCAATAAAGCATGAATGCGGGATAGCAATGATCAGGTTGCTTAAACCACTCGAATATTATCAGTTAAAATATGGTACCTGGAGATATGGCTTACAAAAGCTATATCTATTAATGGAAAAACAACATAATAGAGGTCAGGATGGAGCCGGGGTTGTATCTATTAAATTCGATCTTAAGCCAGGTGCAAAATATATTGATCGTAGTCGTTCAAACGATCCTTCATCCATTAATGAGGTGTTTAAGAAAATTAACGTTGATTATTTAAAACTAGGAAAGAAGAAATCAGGATTAATTAACGATCCTTTTTGGGCAAAAGAAAATTTACCTTTTGCGGCTGAATTATATTTGGGCCATTTAAGATATGGGACTTATGGGAATAATGAATTAAAAAGCGTTCACCCGGTTATGAGACAAAATAACTGGAAATCAAGAAATTTAGTTCTTGCTGGTAATTTTAATCTCACGAATGTAAGTGATTTATTTCAGGTACTTATTGAACTTGGTCAGCATCCTAAAGACTTTAACGACACAGTTACTATACTTGAAAATCTTGGCCATTTTCTTGATACCGAAAATCAACGATTATTTTCTGAATATAAAAAACAAGATATCCCCAATAAGGATATCTCAAATTTAATTGCACAAAATTTAGATGTTAGCAGAATTTTAAAAGATTCAAGTAAAAGGTGGGATGGAGGGTATGTTATTGCTGGAATGATTGGACATGGTGATTCTTTTGTGATTCGCGATCCATGGGGAATTCGACCTGCTTATTATTACAGAGATGAGGAGGTAGCAGTTATTACTTCGGAAAGGCCTGTAATTCAGACTGTTTTTAATGTAAAATATGATGATATTCATGAATTACCTCCAGGGCATGCAGTAATAATTAAAAAAGACGGACGATTTTCAGTTGACCAAGTGAGGGAAACAAAAGAAAGAAAAGCTTGTTCTTTTGAAAGAATCTACTTTTCGAGAGGTAGCGATCATGAAATTTATTATGAACGAAAAAAATTGGGTCATTTACTTACTCCTCAGATCTTAAATGCAATTGATCACGATTTAATAAATACCGTTTTTTCTTTTATACCTAATACAGCTGAAACAGCATTTTACGGTATGATTAATGGCATTGAGGATTATATGTTAGATGAAAAGAAAAGAAAAATACTTGAATTAGGCGATAATATAAAAAATGGTGAATTAATTGAAATTATATCAGCTAAACCCCGTATTGAGAAAGTTGCTATCAAAGATATTAAATTAAGAACCTTTATTTCTCAGGATAAAGGAAGAGATGACCTTGTTGGACATGTGTATGATATTACTTATGGAACAATCAGAAGGGGTATTGATAATTTAGTAGTTATAGATGACTCGATTGTGCGTGGAACGACTTTAAAGCAAAGTATTTTGAAAATTCTCGATAGGCTTGGACCAAAAAGTATAGTCGTAGTTTCATCATCGCCACAAATAAGATACCCTGATTGTTATGGTATTGATATGGCAAAACTGTCTGATTTTGTAGCTTTTAGAGCAGCCATTGAATTACTTAAAGAAAATGGAATGAAGAATGTTATTAATGAAGTTTACTTAAATTCTAAAAAACAAAATGAACTTCCAGTTGAAAAGACTATCAATTGTGTTAAAGAAATATATAGACCATTTACCGCTGAGCAAATATCAGATAAAATTGCCGTGATGCTAAGCAAGAATAACATTGAAGCAAAAGTAAAATTGGTTTATCAAACAATTGAGAATCTTCATAATGCCTGTCCTAAAAATCTTGGTGATTGGTATTTTACAGGCGATTATCCTACGCCTGGCGGTAATAGGGTTGCAAATAGATCGTATATAAATTTTATTGAAAGGAAAAACAAAA
This sequence comes from uncultured Bacteroidales bacterium, assembly GCA_964496465.1. GTDB lineage: Bacteria > Bacteroidota > Bacteroidia > Bacteroidales > CAYFUP01 > CAZBZX01. The sequence goes on along the minus strand of CAZBZX010000152.1, from coordinate 4,146 downwards.
GAGCTTATTAATCTATCCTCTCGTTTTCTTTTCTTCAATGTAGCTTGTTAAATACCTGTCGGTTTTTGTTTTATACATATCGGCGAGAGTAACCATTATTCCCGTTTCTTCAACATTTCCAAAATGTGGATTCAGAACAGTTCCAAACATTTTCATAGTTGGAGAAAGGTTCATATATGAATTAATAAGAGGAGGTATATTTTCACCAAGTGACCTGACATTTTGTGAAAGAATTTTATAATCTTCTTCATAAGTAGGGCCTTTAAAAATGTGCTTTATATCATCTTCCATTGTACTTAATTTTAAAGGATTTTTTGGATAAACCAGGTTTTCATTATCCCCGAAATATTTATAAAGAAAATATAATATATAATCTCTTGCCCGTTGATTATAGTGTGTATACATAGTAACTTTACCAAAGAAATATTTCATGTCAGGATTATCAACAACTAAAGCGCCAAGTCCATCCCATAAATTATCTAATGCAAATAATATTTTTCTGGTTGATGTAGCTTGATACTGGGGTTGTACAAAAGACCTTCCCAACTCAATCATATATGGCAAGTAATTATTTATAAAGTTATCAGAAAATTGAAAAAGCCTTTCTGTTGCTAAATTTTTATATCCATTTTTTGTATTAGTGCATGTATTGCAAATAAAAAATCTATATCCCCCTAATATTTCATTATGATCAGGATCCCATACAATTAATTGTTTATATGGGTTTTCCATGGTGTCATAATCATCAATATCACAATTTTTTCCTGTTCCTCCCCCGGCATCTCTAAAAGTTAATTCTCTTAATCTACCAATTTCTAACATTACATTAGGAGAGTCTTGTGCTGTAACAAAGTAAATTTTATTTTGACCAAAATTTGTATTTCTGACAAATTTATTTTCTGTTAACTCTTTTTCTAAAAGCGATTTATCAATCGCAGGAATAATGTCTTTCATGCACTAAAGGTAATTATTTTTTACTAAAAAAGTAATTTATGATTTTGATAACATATATACTTTATCTTTAACAAATTGCGCCCATTCCATAGGCTTTTTCGAACTATTAAATGTTTCATAAGAAATTGGCTTGCCTATAGAAATAGTAATATATTTATTCCTATGTTTATAGGTTTCATCAACTAAATAAAGCATTTCAAGGTTTAATTTAATCCCAAGAAATTTTCTAAAACTCGAAAGATTATAAAAGAAATTTGAATTTCTTCCGCTCACAAACACTGGAAGCACATCTCTTTTATGCTGAACTGCTTTAATAACAAAATTCTTTTGCCATTCAGGATCTTGAATTTTTCCCTTAATTCTCCTGGAGACAAATCCGGCTGGAAAAGTTATAATTTGTTTATCTGATTCGTATGCTTTTTCAATTTCAATAACTGATTGCCTTGATTGTCCACCATGTTTATTAATAGGAATAAATATAGGTCGGAGATTTTTTAAATTCATAAGAATATCATTCACTAAAAATTTAATAGATGGATAATATTTACTTAAATTAGAGAGCAATAGTAAGGCATCAAAACCACCCAAGGGATGATTAGAAACGATAATTAATTTTTTATCTTTTGGTAAGTTTTCGACTCCTTTTAATTCGCTGTTTATATTGAACTCTTTAATACCGGCATTGGCAAAGTCTAATCCTATTTTATCCCCATGTTTTTCAATAAAATTATTTAAAAATTCTTCATGAACTATTCTCTGCAAATACTTGAAGAAGAAATTTGGCAGTAATTTTGCCAATGCAGCATTTTTATCATAAAATACCTTTTTAATATTAATCTTTTCAATTCGTAAGTTGCTATTTTCCTTATTCATAAAGAGATTCCAAATTCTATAAGGGCTTAAAAATATCAAAAATATTTCATAAATCGATAGTATGTAATCATGTATTTATCCACCGTAAGTAGAAAAATGGTTTTTAATTTTATTAGTTAACCAAAAGATGAAGATAAATATTTTACTTATGGTTTAACTAGGTGAAAAAATTGGATTTCTTGTTTCAAAAGATAACTTTTATTATGAAATGACTTTCGATTATATTTATAAAAATTGTTTTTATATGTTTAAAATAGATAATCTATATTATCTAAATTATGAGTTTAATGAATAGAGTGGAGCCTCAATATTTAATCAAAATCTTGAAATTGTAAGTTTTATTACTTATGGCCTTCCTGAGATTTATAAAGAACATGTTTTTGCATCTCTGATATCAACAGTAGAAAAGATATTAGATAGTTAATAATTATTTAAATAGTCTCACAAAATGGAATTTTAAACTTTATAGAAATTTTGTAAATTTTCTAGCAAAATAAATATGTAAACTTATTTTAGGACGATATTCTTTGCCAAATTATCTTTTTCTTGAAAAAAATTTGAATTTAACATCCATTCTTCAATTTCTAATTCCTCTTCTTTATCAGGAGTACAAAGGCTTGTTGCATAACTGGAGATATTAAATTCTAACATCCACGGCTCAATTTCTAATTCCTTTTCAGTTGCTTCATCAAAATATAAATCTGTTTGATTAGATGTTGCAGTTTTATTACACAATAATTCTTCTGTCATCCAACTTTCTAACTTCAATTCTTCTTCCGTATCTTCATTTATAATTGATTCCATGTTTATCTGATTTGTATCCTCCAATTCATATTTTTTATTTTCCGCAGATAACACTTCAGAAAATAAAGTGGATAGAATAATCAATACAAAACTCATTAAGATTGTTAAAAATCTATTACCTCTATGGGTTTTTGTTTTTAGGATTTCTTTTGTTTTCATTTTATTTAAATTTTTATTTTAAATTTGTTTTAATTCTTAATTTCTTAAACAAAATTAGGGCATGTTGTCCATTTCCCTGTCACACCAAAGTAAAAAGAAATCATAAATTGTCATGGAATTGTAAAAAATATAATAATAGAAACGATTAATTAATAGAAGTCTCACAAAATGGATAATACAAAACTATTTGAAATTTTATTACTTGTCTTAATTAAAAAATGAAAATTTATTTTGGAAAGTACAAATATTACAGCTATTCTTCTTCAGGAGAATATGAATAATAATAAAACGGATAATCAATTATGTCAGAGATGTCTTCTCCTAACTCTTTCATGTCATCATCATTTTCCTCATAATACCATTCAATTGTAAACGACACTCCAATGTTTTTAAACTTCAATACATGAAAAAGAAATTCGCAAAGAAATTTACTTGATGCCGAATTGATATATGAAAATTTAAAAATAAAAGAAAAATTATCTGATTTTATGCCTTCAACAGTTTGTCTATTTCCAATTTTTTCCTGATAATCATTAATATATTTTATTAAAGGAAAAAAAAATCTTTTACCATCCTCAGGACGAGAATGCCCCGATAGTTCAAACCTGCCTTCTATTGGATTAAAAATTACAAAAGGTGTTACAGGTGTACTTTCAATTATCAATGTTTCCATAATAATCCTTACTTCTTCAAAGATAATAAATTAGCTTTTATACAACAACATAAAAAAATAATTTATAATGAATATGGATCTTAAAGAATGGATAATTTTTTTTTCTCCGAAAAATTGTAACTTGTCTCGTATGCCAAAAAAGTGTAAACCTGTTTTAGGACGATACAATTATAATTAACTTTGAACAACTAATTAAATAGTAGAAAATGAAAAAATTGACAATTCTTTTAGCTCTTATTTATTTATTAACTGGTTGTAAAACAAATATACAATCTGATAAATTAAAAACATTTTGTAATCCTGTAAACTTAAACTACAGATTTTGTTCTGACGAACCTTCTCGAAGAGAAGCCGCTGATCCTACAATTGTATGGTTTAAAGATAAATATTTTCTTTTTGCATCAAAATCAGGAGGTTATTGGTATGCTGAAAATTTTATTGATTGGACATTTGTTGAAACTAACGAAATCCCAATTGAAGATTATGCCCCTACTGCTGTAGTAATAAATGACACATTGTATTTTATGGCTTCATCACATAAACAGAATACGATATATAAACACTAGGATTGCCTCCCATCACCATCCCCTGCTCCACATCTCCGAGCGGCCGCTCCACGCTCAGGAGATCGCCGACACGCTCTCCATCGCGCGATCGAACGTGAGCAGTAGCCTGCGGGAGCT
>CAZBZX010000151.1:0-9529 GCA_964496465.1 uncultured Bacteroidales bacterium | reverse complement strand
TATCATATTTATTTAATAATTTATGGATATTTTCTCTTAATTTATATAGTATTTCACCTGGATCAAGAATGCAGCTCTCATTAATTATTTTATGTAAAAATGAATTCCCAATTATTGACATAAATGCTCCTGGAATTCCATGTCCTGTACAATCTGCTGCAGCAATAATAACTCGGTCATTCTTAACAGTATACCAAAAAAAATCTCCACTAACAATGCTTTTTGGCTTCAACAAAACAAATAATTCCTTAAACTTTAATTCAATATTATTATAATTGGGTAATATCGCCTCTTGTATTTTTTTTGCATAATAAATACTGTCTGTTATATCTTTGTTTTTTTGTTTAATTTTCTTTTCAACATCTTTTAAAGTTGAAATATTTGAGTCAATTGTAATAATCCCAGAAACTTCATTTTTATCATCTATAATAGGCGACATATTTGTTTGAATCCAAATCTTTTTTCCACTTTTTTTACAGGCTTTTGTTTCAAAATCAACAGGTTGCTTTGTGTTAATGCATATGTTACACAAATTTTTAATATCAGGATTTGCATTTATTTCAAAAATACTCTCACCAATATTGTATATAACTTCATTAAATGTATAACCATATAATTGCTGAAAGCCATTATTAAACCACTCTAATTTCCCTACTTTATTATAGATTGACACGGCATTATTTGTTTTACTTGCAACAATTGATAATTTTTCCAAATCTTTATTTGCCTGCATTAATTGTCGCTTTTGAGCTTCAATTTCTTCCCTTTGTTCTCTTGCTTCTTTGTTCCTTGCTTGAATATTATCCAGCATTAAGTTAAATTGTTTTGATAACTCAGCTACCTCAATATTTCCTTTAATATCTGCTCTTTCTTCATAATTACCTAGTGAAATTCGTTGAATATTGTTAACCAGGTTCTGAATTGGACGGGCAATATCTTTTGACTTTTTATATATAAGTGAAATAATTAATAATATAGTAATTCCAAAAAGTAAAATTATTTTCAGTAATTCAAAATGCAGATACCGAAATTCGTTTTCTCGATTAGATATAATTCTGATAACTGCTCCTTTATATAAATCTGTATCTCGAATATCTAAATAAATATAATTATGAAATAGTTTCCCCGATTCATCTTTAATGGACAAATTCTTGGGTTCTTTAGTTTCAAATACTTTTTTTAAAATTTGCTTTTGATCATCATCTATCTGAATTCCTCTTTCAATTGGAAAAGGATCATCAGCAAAAATGAATAAATCAACTGATTTAATGCTCGTATATTCACTTGAAAGATTATAAATATTGTCTTGAATAAATTTGACTATTTCATCTGCTCTTTTTGAATAAACTCCTATTTCAATAACATATTTTTTATCTTTTGTAGGTTGGTATGTATATTTACGCAATCGTTTTGTTTGCGATTCAATAGTAAAACGTTCACTTACAAACTTATCTCCTTTAAATAAATCATGAATATATTTTTCATGTTCAGTTCCGAAATTATAAAAATTTAGACTTAAGTCTTTTTTAAAAGTTGTGTTAACGACAATCCCCTCTTTATTAATAATATAAATATCTTCTAGTTCACTATCCATCCCAATCTCATCTCTAATTTTATCTAAATTAATATTTTCAATATTTTTTGTATTTATAAATATCTTATTAACTAATTCATTACTAATTTCCTTTATACGTTTTTCTATTAATTCTTCATGAATTTCAAGAGCAAAATCCTGAAATTCCATAATTTGCTTTATTTTATTAATTAAAATCTGATTTTTTTCTTTGTTTGACTTTTCAATATTGATTTTAAGATTTCGATAATTATAAACTGCTAATATCAGCAAACCTAATGATACTGGAATTATAATATTTAAAATTAAAAGCCTGAAAATTGACGATCTGTTTATTTTCATCATTAATTAGCAAGTCCTTCTTTAGAGTAAAAATACAAACTTTAATACTCTTCTCAAAGTACCAATAAGATTATAATTACTTGTTATATAATTCAAATAATATTCCATCAAATTCATTTAAATATAATCAAAATTATCATTGTATTATAAAAAAAAATAAATACTTTTGCACATTCACTACTTATACGATAGATATTTATTAATATATTGAAAATATGTACTTAACAGCAGAAAAGAAAAAAGAATTATTTACAGAATTTGCAAAATCAGAAATAAATACTGGTTCAACCGAGGGTCAAATTGCGTTATTCTCATTCAGAATTAACCACTTAACTCAACATTTAAAATCAAACAGGAAGGATTACAGCACCCAAAGAGCTCTCCTTAAGCTAGTTGGGAAACGAAGGCGATTACTTGATTATTTAAAAAAGAAAGATATTGAAAAATATCGTTCACTACTGAAAGCTTTAAGTTTAAGAAAATAATAAATAGAAAAGGCAATTGCTTAAATTGCCTTTTTTCATTAATAAAAGAGGTGATGATTAAACTACATCTCTTAATTTTAAATACCTTCTAAAAATAAATTATGCTTAACATTATTGAAAAAACAATTCAACTCGACGATAATAGAAAAATAATAATTGAAACAGGAAAATTAGCAAAACAGGCCGATGGCTCTGTTGTAGTAAAATTGGGCAAAACAATGCTTATTGCAACTGTTGTATCTGCTCAGGAAGCTAAAGAAGATGTTGATTTTATGCCATTATCTGTTGAATACAAAGAAAAATTTGCTTCATTAGGAAGATTCCCTGGTGGGTTTATGAAAAGAGAAGCAAGGCCTTCAGATTATGAGATATTAATTGCAAGATTAGTTGATAGAGCTTTGCGCCCCTTATTTCCTGAAGATTATCATGCTGAAACATTTGTTACTATTAACTTAATATCAGCTGATAAAGACATTATGCCTGATGCATTAGCCGGATTAGCTGCTTCCGCAGCCATTGCGGTTTCCGACATACCCTTTAATGGACCTATCTCTGAAGTTAGAGTTGCACGAATTGATGGTCAACTAATGATAAACCCTACCATTTCAGAACTTAAAAATGCTGATTTAGACATTATCGTTGGTGCTACAATTGATAATATTATGATGGTTGAAGGGGAAATGAGTGAAGTTTCAGAAAATGATATGCTTGAAGCCATTAAATTTGCACATGAGTCCATTAAAAAACAATGCGAAGTTCAACTTGAACTTGCAAAAGCAGTTGGCAAAATTAAACGCGAATATTCTCATGAAACAAATAACGAAGAACTAAAACAAGATATTTTAAATAAAACGTATGATAAAGTATATCAAGTAGCCAAATCGGGTCTAACTGATAAGCTTGAAAGAAAAAATTCTTTTGAAAAAATAAAAGAGGAATATATTGGATCTCTTGTTGAGCCAGAAGATGAAACATTAATATTAATAGAAAAATATTATCATGATGTAGAAAAAAAAGCTGTAAGAGATTTAATATTAAATGAAGGTATTCGTTTAGATGGTAGAAAAAATGATGAAATTAGACCTATTTGGAGTGAAATAGATTACCTGCCAGCTGCACATGGTTCTGCTATTTTTACAAGGGGTGAAACTCAATCATTAACAACTGTAACCTTAGGTACTAAACTTGATGAAAAAGTTGTTGACGAAGTTTTATTAAAAGGAACTGAAAAATTTGTATTACATTATAATTTTCCACCCTTCTCAACAGGAGATGCCAGGCCTTCAAGAGGATTATCAAGGCGAGAAATTGGACACGGAAACTTAGCACATAGAGCTTTAAAAAGAATGATACCTGATAATTCGGAAAATCCTTATGCAATTCGTGTGGTGTCTGATATTTTAGAATCAAATGGATCTTCTTCTATGGCTACAGTTTGTGCTGGAACATTAGCTCTTATGGATGCGGGTATAAAAATTAAAAAACCTGTTTCAGGCATAGCTATGGGACTAATTTCTGATTCCGAATCTAAAAAATTTGCTGTTCTTTCAGATATCTTAGGAGATGAAGACCATCTTGGTGATATGGATTTTAAAGTTACGGGTACAAAAGATGGAATAACAGCAACGCAGATGGATATTAAAGTTGACGGTTTATCATATGATATTTTGGCTAAAGCACTTGAGCAAGCAAAAAAAGGCAGATTACATATTTTAGAAAAAATTACGAAAACAATTAGCGAACCTCGCGAAGACCTAAAACCTCATGCACCTAGGATTGAACAAATTCAGATTCCAAAAGATATGATTGGTGCAATAATTGGACCTGGAGGTAAGGTAATTCAAGATATTCAACAAAGAACAGAAACAACAATTGTAATTAGTGAAGAAGAAAAAGTTGGCATTGTTGATGTTTTTGCTAGTAATAAAGAAGCTATTGAAAATGCAATGGTATTAATAAAAAATATTCTGGCAATCCCGGAAATAGGTGAAATATATGAAGGTAAAGTGAAATCGATTCTTGACTTTGGTGCATTTGTCGAATTTTTACCCGGGAAAGATGGGTTATTACATATTTCAGAAATTGAATGGTCAAGAGTAAAAAATGTTAAAGATATACTTAAAGAAGGCGAAAAAGTAAAGGTTAAACTTATTGAAATAGATAAAAAAACAGGCAAATATAGGTTGTCGCGTAAAGCTCTTCTTCCAAAACCTGATCAAGATCAAGATCAAAATCAATAATTAATGTAAATAAGGTCATTTCCAAAAGCTAGAAAATGACCTTTTTTGTTTATTTAATTAACGATCAGATCAATATATTTTAAATATTCTATTTTTTTAATTAGATTTACTAAAATTAATAGACTAACACCGATGAAAAAGTATTTAATATTATTTCATTCATTCATATTTCTTATAATTCTATCTGCATGTAATCAAAGTGGTATTAATTATCCAAAGACCAAGAAAGTAGACCAAACAGATAATTATTATGGTGTTCAAATTGAAGACCCGTACAGATGGCTTGAAGATGATAATAGTGAAGAAACTAAAGCATGGGTAAAAGCTCAAAATGAATTAACTTTCAATTATTTACAACAAATCCCTTTCCGGGATAAAATAATTAACAGAACAAAAGAAATTTGGAATTTTGAAAGAATTTCTGCATTAAATAAAGATGGAGGTAAATATTTCTTTTATAAAAATGACGGTTTACAAGATCAACCGGTTCTGTATTATAAAAATAAATTAAATGAAGAACCAATAGAAATCATTAATCCCAATAAACTTTCTGAAGATAGCCCTGTGTCTCTTACTAATTATGATGTATCGAAAGATGGTAGATATATTGCCTTTAGTTTATCAAGTTCTGGATCTGACTGGAATGAAATTTATATTAAAGAAATTAAAAGTGGTGTTACACTGAATGACCAAATTAAATGGGTTAAATTTTCAAATATTTCATGGTATAAAGATGGTTTTTTTTATAGTAGTTATGATAAACCTATTGAAGGAAAAGAACTTTCGAATGCAAATACCAATCACAAAATATTTTATCATAAAGTCGGTCAGAAACAAAAAAAGGATGAGTTAATTTTTGAAAATAAAAGCTATCCTAATCGTATCTATGTGGCATATTTAACGTCAGACGAAAAATATTTAATAATTTCGGAGTCAGAAACAACTTCAGGTAATTCCATTTACATTAAAAATTTATTCAATAATGAGGAAGACTTTACCAAACTTACTACAAGCTTCGATTATGAATATGAAGTAATAGATCATATTAATGATAATTTAATAGTACTTACAAATTATAAAGCACCAAAATACAAGCTTATTAAAATCAATGTAAACAGTCTTGAAATTGGTAAATGGAAAGACATAATTCCTGAAAAAAGCAATGTTTTAATAGATGTTGAAATTTCAAAAAACAATATCATTGCTAATTATATTAAAGATGCACAGAGTAAATTAGAAATGTATGACTTGTATGGAGTATTTAAAAAAGAAATTAATTTACCAACAATAGGTACTGTTAATGAATTAAATAGTAGTCGAGATGAAGATTTGGTCTATTATTCATTTTCATCATTTACTATTCCAACTGCAATTTATCAACTTGATACTAAAAGCTCCGATTCCAAAATATATTTTAAACCCAACCTTTCAATAAATAGTGAAAAGTATATTACAAAACAAGTGTTTTATCGGTCAAAGGATGGCGCAAAAATACCTATGTTTATTGTGCATAAAAAAGATTTAGAACTTAATGGGCAAAATCCTACATTGTTATACGGATATGGTGGATTTAATATTAGTATTATGCCAAGATTTAGTGTATTCAATTTAATTTGGCTCGAAAATAATGGAATTTATGCATCAGCAAATATACGTGGTGGAGGTGAATATGGAGAAAACTGGCATTTATCCGGGACTATATTTAATAAACAAAATGTATTTGACGATTTCATTTTTGCGGCCCAATATTTAATTGATGAGAAGTATACATCAAGCGACTATTTAGCAATTAATGGAGCATCAAATGGAGGTTTGCTAATTGGAACGGTTGCAAACCAACGCCCGGATTTGTTTAAAGTTGCAATCCCTTCTGTAGGCGTTATGGATATGCTAAGATTTCATAAATTTACGATTGGGTGGGCATGGGTAAGTGATTATGGATCGAGCGAAGATTCAGCACAGTGTATCAATTTACTAAAGTATTCCCCTTTACATAATATAAAAAAAAATATAAATTATCCAGCAATATTAATTACAACAGCTGACCATGATGATAGAGTGGTACCGGCACATTCCTTTAAATATGCAGCAACATTACAAAAAATATATAAAGGAGAAAATCCTGTCTTAATTAGAATCCAAACTCAAGCAGGGCATGGATCAGGAACACCAGCATCTGTGCAGATTGAAGAAATAGGTGATATAATATCATTTACATTATATAATATGGGGCTAACTTCAGTCTATTAATGAACAACATAACAATATTCATAATATTTAAAATAATGTGAAATGTTTTACTATTTTTTTCGAATTAAAATTTTGAATATCAAATAATTATAGCTAAAAGAATGGTAATATGTAATTTTATTTAATTTCGCTGTATTGCTTGAAATTAAAGAAATACAAAGAAATATTTTAACTATTAATTTTTTTTTTTTGAAAACATTATTAAGTTTGTATCTAATAAACTAAATTGAGAATAATTATAAACAAATACCCTAATAGATTATGAAAAAGATCAACATTAATTTTTATGCATTTGTTCTATCTATAGCAATATTATTAAGCAGTTGTGCTGGCTTAGATAAAATGAAAGAACAAGCCACTGGAATTAAATACACAGTAAACCCGACAGTGCTTGAAATGCATGCAGGAGAAGTTAAAGCCTCAATAAATGGTGAATTCCCTGCAAAATTCTTTAATAAAAACGCCATCCTTGTAATTACCCCAATTATTAAATATGACGGTGGTGAACTAGCACTTGAGCAACTAACTTTACAAGGAGAAGCTGTTCAGGAAAATTATAAGGTTATTCCTTATGATGCAGGTGGAAATTTTACTCATAACATTAGTTTTGAGTTTAAAGATGAAATGAAAGTTTCTCAATTAGTTTTAAAACTGGAAGCTAAATTGAAAGATAAAACCCTTCCTTTTGCTGATGCTAAAATTGCTGACGGTATTATTACTACACCAAATCTTGTTAGAATGGCCCCAAAAGCAATTTTAATGCCAGATGCTTTTAAAAGAGTTGTACCTCAAAATAAGGAAGCCGATATACTTTATGTAATTAGTAAAGCAGATGTTCGTAATTCCGAATTAAAACAAGAAGATATTAAAGCTCTTAAAGCTTTGATTAAAGCAGCTAAAGAAAGCGATAGAATGACTTTCAAAAAAGCAAAAATTTCTGCTTTCGCTTCACCAGATGGACCTGAAGATTTTAATGATAAATTGTCCATTAAAAGAAAAGAAAGCGCAGATAAATTCATAAGTCAGCAGCTTAAAGGACAACCAGAAACACAATCATTCTCGTTTTATGAAAAAAAGGCAACAGCAGAAGACTGGGACGGATTCAAAAAACTTATGGAAGAATCCGATATTAAAGATAAAGAATTAATTCTTCGAGTTCTTTCTATGTATACTGATCCTGTTGTAAGAGAAAAAGAAATTAAAAATATTTCTGCCGCTTATTTAGATATTGCCGACGAAGTTTTACCAAAACTTAGAAGATCAGTTCTTTCAGTTGAAGTAAATAAGACTGGTTATTCTGATGATGAATTATTAGAATTAGCTAAATCTAATCCTGATACTTTAAACATTGAAGAAATGCTTTATGTAGCTAATTTAATTACTGATGATTATAAAAAACTAGATATATACACTGCAGCAGCAAAAAAATACCCTAAATGCATAAGAGCAAGAAATAATGCTGGTGTTACCAACGTTGAATTAAAGCAAATTAGCCAGGCAAAAGAAAATTTAGACTCTGCTAAAGCAATTAAAGAAAATGCAATAGTAGATAATAATTTAGGTGCAGTTGCTTTACTTGAAGGAGATATGGAAACTGCTAAAGAATTATTACTGAAAGCTACTGATGCTGGAAAAGATGTAGGCTATAACTTAGGAATTATTTCAATTAAAAACGGCGATTATGAAGCAGCAGTAAATTATTTAGCTCAAACCAATTCATTTAATCAGGCATTAGCTATGTTACTTGCTGGAAATAGTAATGCAGCATTAAATACATTAGACCAAATTGAGGAACCTGATGCATTTTCATACTATTTGAAAGCTGTTATTGGTGCTAGAATGCATGACCAAAATCTTACAATGAATAACTTAAGAACAGCTGTAGGTAAAAATGAACATTTAAAAGAGTATGTTAAAACAGATATGGAATTTGCAAGATATTTTGAAGACGAAACTTTCAAAACTATTATTCAATAAAATCTAATTTGATAGATAAAAAAGGGATGATCAAATGATCATCCCTTTTTTATTTTATTAAATATTTCCCAAATCACAATTCCCGCACTAACTGAAATATTAAGTGAATGTTTTGTCCCATATTGAGGAATTTCAACTACTTCATCACTAAGGTCTATAATTTCTTGTTTTACTCCCTTTACTTCATTCCCAAAAACCAATACATAATTTTTATTCCTTTCCGTTTTAAATTCACTTAAATGTTTACTTCCAACTGCTTGCTCAATAGATATTATATAATAGCCTTTTCGTTTTAAATCTATAATGACTTCAATAGAAGAATTAAAATATTTCCAGCATACAGATTCTGTTGCTCCTAAAGCTGTTTTGTGTATTTCCTTATTCGGTGGTTTACCTGTTATTCCGCATAAATAAATTTCCTTTATCCTAAAGGCATCACACGTTCGAAAAACTGATCCAACATTATGCAAACTTCTAATATCATCTAATACAACAACAACCGGTATTTTTTCCTCATTTTTATATTCACTAATTGAAAACCTGCCTAACTCGCTATTTTTTAACTTTCTCATATTTTAAATATTTTGCCACTAATTTTTAAGAAATAAATTAGAAAAACGCTAATTTAGAGTTGTAAATCAAAATATAAAAATTAATTTATG
>CAZBZX010000150.1:0-9556 GCA_964496465.1 uncultured Bacteroidales bacterium | reverse complement strand
GTATAAATTGAATCACGAGTTGTGCCAGAAATTGGGGTAACAATATTTCTTTCTTCTCCTATTAAAGAATTAACTAATGATGATTTTCCTACATTTGGCCGTCCAACTATTGCAAACCGGGGCACATCTCCAAGGCCCTGATCAATTTCTGTTGGTTTTTTAAAAACTTTCACAACTTCATCAAGCAATTCTCCTGTTCCACTTCCATTAATTGAAGAAATACAATAGATTTCGCCTAAACCTAGTTTATAAAAATTTGCAGCTTCATATTGCCGTTCAGGATTATCTACTTTATTTACTGCAAGAAATACAGGTTTTTCAATTTTTCGTAGAATAGAAGTTATCTCCATTTCCAAATCAGTTATTCCGCTTAAAACATCAACCAAAAATAAAATTACATCGGATTCTTCAATGGCTAGATGCACTTGCTTCTTTATCTCCTTTTCAAATAAATCATCCGTATGTTCTACATACCCACCTGTGTCAATAACCGAAAATAGCTGGCCATTCCATTCACATTTACCATAATGCCTGTCCCTTGTTACACCACTAAACTCATCAACAATTGCTTTTCGGGTTTCTGTTAACCGGTTAAATAATGTTGATTTTCCAACATTTGGTCTGCCTATAATTGCTACAATATTGCTCATTAAAAAATTAATTAACGTGAGTTCGATATAAATTATCTTAGTTTTATTTGCCCCATCCTTTAAGGCGGGGTTTTTGTTAATTAAGAAATCTTGAGATTTTTGAAAATTTTGTAAATTATTTGAAAAATAACAAAATTTTCAAAAATCGTTTTAATCCTATATAATTCTTTCCCCGCCCTAAAGGACAGGGCTATTGAATATCAATTATTTATATCGTTATATAATGTCGAACTCACGTTAATTATTATAATATCCAAATCCTTTAAGTTTCTTCACATCATCCCTCCATTCCTTGCTCACCTTTACAAACATTTCCAAAAACACTTTCTTGTTAAAAAAATCTTCAATTCCTTTTCTTGCTTGAATTCCAACCCTTTTTAATGCACTACCTTTATGTCCAATTAAAATACCCTTTTGTGTTTCTCTTGCAACATGAATAACAGAACGAATTCTAATAATTTCCTTTTCTTCTTTAAAATCCTCCACCTCAATTTCCACCGAATATGGAATTTCTTGTTTATAATTTAAAAATATTTTTTCTCTTATTATTTCTGAAACAAAAAATCTCTCAGGTTTATCTGTCAATTGATCTTTTGGAAAATAAGGAGGCCCTTCAGGTAATAAATCCACAATTTTATTAAGAACTGATTCAACATTAATTTTCTTTAAAGCTGAAATTGATAATATAAATGCATTTGGGACTCTTTCTTTCCAATCTTTTATTAATTTTTCAACAATTGATTTCTCAACCAAATCTATTTTATTAATTATCAGAACAACAGGAATATTCAAAGCATTTATTTTTTGCAGGTATTCTTCATTTTTATCCCAGGTTTCAACTACATCGGTAATGTACAGCAAAACATCAGCGTCTTCAAGTGCTGTGTTTATAAAACTAAGCATAAGTTTTTGAAGCTTATAATGCGGCTTTAATATTCCCGGAGTATCAGAATAAACAATTTGAAAATCATCACCATTAACTATTCCCATAATACGATGCCTGGTAGTTTGCATTTTAGAAGTGATGATGGATAATTTTTCTCCAACCAGAATATTCATTAATGTTGATTTTCCAACATTTGGATTTCCAATAATATTTACAAAACCAGATTTATGAGACATAATTTATTTATAAGAACCCATTTTTAATATGGCTATTTCTTTGTCACTTAAAAACCGCCATTCTCCTCTTTGCAAACCTTTTTTAGTCAATCCGCAAAAGTAAACCCTATCTAACTTTTTTATTTTATACCCAAGATGTTCAAATATTCTTCGCACAATTCTGTTTCTTCCTGAATGAATTTCAATTCCTACTTGTGTTTTATCATTTTCATTTACATAATTAATACTATCTGCAGCAATAAACCCATCGTCAAGTGTAATTCCTTCTGCTATTTTCATTAAATCACCTTTTTTGGCCGCTTTATCTAAATGTACATGATAAATTTTTTTCTTATTACTACTAGGATGAGTTAATTTCTTAGTTAATTCGCCATCATTTGTGATTAATAAAACTCCGGTAGTATTTTTATCTAATCTTCCAACAGGATAAACTCTCTCTTTACATGCACCTGCAATAATATCTAAAACCGTTCTTTTTGCATAATTATCTTTAACCGTCGTAATGTGATCTTTCGGTTTGTTAAGTAGAATATATACATTTCTTTCCATTTTTAACCTTTCGCCGTTAAAGCGAACATCATCACCTGGTTTCACTTTTGTTCCAAGTTCACTTACTAAATTACCATTAATTGTAATCAATCCGTTTTTAATGTAATCATCTGCTTGTCTCCTTGAGCACAATCCAGTTGATGCAATATATTTATTCAACCTTATCAGATCATTATCATTAGACTTAAATGAAGAATTACCAGCTTGTTTTTTACTTATCCTTTTTCTAATATATTTCTTTTTACTACTCTTTTCCATATCAAATTTTAATGCTGCAAAGGTAAAACAATTAAACAAAGTAAAACTTAATTATATTACAAATAAATACAGTATCTTAAACATTATTTATAATTTTACCTCTTATTTTTTAATTAAAACTATTTTATGACACTTATAAAATCAATTTCAGGTATTAGAGGCACTATAGGAGGAAAACCAGGTGATGGATTAACACCGATTGATATCATAAAGTTTAGTGCTGCATTTGGAACCTGGATTATAAAAAGATCTGATCATAGAAAAAATAAAATCGTAGTTGGAAGAGATGCCAGAATTTCTGGAAAAATGGTTAATGAATTAGTTAACAGCACTCTTGTCGGTTTAGGAATTGATATTATAGATGTTGGACTTTCATCAACCCCAACAGTTGAAATTGCTGTAGTTGAAGAAAATGCACAGGGGGGAATAATTATTACTGCAAGTCATAATCCAAAACAATGGAATGCATTAAAACTTTTAAATGAAAAAGGTGAGTTTATTAATGATAATGATGGCAAAACAATACTTGACATTGCAAAAAATGAGGACTTTTTATTTGTAGAAGTAGATAAGCTTGGATCAGTACTTAAAAAATATGATTATACTGATATTCATATTAAAAAAATAATTGAATTACCTGAAGTTGATATAGAATCAATTAAAAAAGCAAATTTTAAAATAGTAATAGATTGCGTAAACTCAGTTGGTGGAATTGCATTGCCTGAGTTATTATCAAGTTTAGGTGTTCAGGAAGTAATTGAATTATATTGCGATCCAAATGGAAATTTTCCTCATAATCCAGAACCTTTACCAGAAAATCTCACTGATATTTCAAAATTAGTGATAGAAAAAAAAGCTGACCTTGGTTTTGTTGTAGATCCAGATGTTGATCGATTAGCAATAATAAACGAAGATGGCAGCATGTTTGGTGAAGAATATACGTTGGTTGCGATTTCGGATTATATATTAAATAATAACCCTGGTAATACAGTTTCCAATCTTTCTTCTAGCAGGGCTTTAAAAGTTTTAACAGAGAAATCTGGTGGATCTTATTATGCATCAGCTGTTGGCGAGGTTAATGTTGTTGCTAAAATGAAAGAAGTAAATGCAATAATTGGTGGAGAAGGAAATGGTGGGGTAATTTTTCCAAAACTACATTATGGTAGAGATGCTTTAGTTGGCATAGCCTTGTTTCTATCATATCTTGCAAAAACAGAAAAAAAATGTTCAGAATTAAGAAAAACTTATCCTGAATATATTATTTCGAAAAATAAAATTGAACTTAAACCCGAAATTAATATCGATAAGTTATTAAGTGAGATAAAAACTAAATATAAAGATTATAAAATAATTGATATTGATGGAGTTAAAATCGAATTCGAAAATGAGTGGGTTCACTTGCGTAAATCAAATACTGAGCCAATAATTAGAATTTACTCAGAAAGTTCAACTAGTGAAAAAGCAAATAAACTAGCAGCAAATATTATAGAAAATATTAAAGCATTCATAAGTTAAGTTAGGGTAGGTTTAATGAACATTTCAATGAAAGAATTGTTTTATTTTAAATCAAACATATTTGAATAATAAAGGGAATTTCTTGATATCTAGACCTTTTAAATATGTTAATAATAACACAATGCTAAAACGTTATTATATTTTTATAGGTTTATTATACCGCTGTCATTAAACCTAATAGGCATTTCAATATTGAAATGCCTATTTTTATTCTGCCCAAATTGTAATAAATTAATAATCTATTATTAATAAAAATTAATATATTTGCGCCACTTTAAACGACTAAAAATAAATATAATAATAATTAAAACATTTAGAAGATATGCAAATTAAAGGAGCAATCAGATTACTTGCTATTACATTAGCATTAATATGTTTATATCAGCTTAGCTTTACTTTTTATACAAGCAAAATA
The DNA here is from genome assembly GCA_964496465.1 of uncultured Bacteroidales bacterium. GTDB lineage: Bacteria > Bacteroidota > Bacteroidia > Bacteroidales > CAYFUP01 > CAZBZX01. The sequence goes on along the minus strand of CAZBZX010000150.1, from coordinate 5,047 downwards.
GAAAAAAAAGCAACTGAATATAGTGCAGGAGATCCAAAGAAGGAAACATTCTTTTTAGATTCAATATCAAGTGAAACAGTTTATAATTTTTTAGGAATAAAAAAGTTTACATTCAGGGAAGTTAAAGAACGAGAAATTAATAGAGGTTTAGACTTAAAAGGTGGAATGAATGTTATTCTGGAAGTTTCTGTTGAAGATCTTATAAACTCTTTATCAAATTATAATAAAGATACTATATTCCAGAAGGCTTTACAGCTTGCTAAAATGAAACAAAAAAATAGTCAGGAAGCTTTTCTTGATCTATTTGTACAATCTTTTACTGAAATAGATCCAAATGCTAAACTAGCTTCAATTTTTAATACATTAGAATTAAAAGGAAAAGTTGATTTTAATTCAACTAATGAAGAAGTATTGAAAGTATTAAAAGGTGAAACCCAAAATGCAATTGATAATTCATTTAATATTTTACGTACAAGAATTGACCATTTTGGTGTTGTACAACCAAAAATTCAGCGATTAGAAACTGCTGGCAGGATACTTGTTGAATTGCCAGGTATACGCGAGCCTGAGCGGGTTAGAAAGCTTCTCCAAGGTACAGCAAATCTTGAATTCTGGGAAACTTATAATAACACCGAAGTTTATCAGTATTTATTGGCAGCCAATAATAAAATAAAGGAGATCGAAGAAGCAAAGAAAGAATTAATATCTGAAGAGGAAAATAGTAAAGAACCTGCTGTTGAAATTGATAATGATTTATCATTGACGAACGAAAAAGAAAAAGAAGCACAAACTGATGAACTAGCTGATGAAGGAGCTCTATCGTTGTTGGATGAAATTGAAAGTGATTCATCAACTACTGATTCTTTAACGCCACAAAATATAGCTATTGATTATCCACTTTTCTCAGTTTTGAGGCCTAACACAAACAGACAGGGTGAATTAATTTCAGGTTCGGAGATTGGGATCTCGCATTATAGAGATACATCAAAAGTAAATGAATATTTACACATGAAGCAAATTAGGTCAATTTTTCCAAGGAATATGAAATTTTTATGGGAAGTAAAAGGAATAAAGGATCCTAATTCTAAACAATTTACTGATTACTTTTATTTACATGCAATTAAAGTCTCAGGTAGGGATGGAAGGCCACCACTTGATGGAGATGTAATTAATAGTGCCCGTGCAGATTTCGGACAAAATCAAGCCAATGCTGAAGTTGATATGACAATGAATACTGAAGGAGCCAAAATATGGGCCAGACTTACAAAAGAGAATATTGGGAAAAGAGTGGCAATAGTATTAGACGACTTAGTATATTCTTCCCCTGTTGTGCAGAGTGAAATACGTGGTGGGCGATCACAAATTTCGGGAAGTTTCTCAGTTGAAGAAGCCAAAGACCTTGCAAACGTTCTTAAATCAGGTAAATTACCTGCCCCTGCAAGAATAGTTCAGGAAGCAGTTGTAGGCCCTACTTTAGGTAAAGAAGCAATTAGTGCAGGTACTAAATCATTTGTTATTGCATTTGCGATCGTATTAATCTATATGTTATTCTATTATAGCCAGGCTGGTTGGGTTGCAAATTTAGCATTGATAGCAAACATATTTTTTATCATGGGAGTTTTGGCATCTTTAGGTGCTGTTTTAACACTACCTGGTATTGCAGGTATTATTTTAACTGTTGGTATGTCTGTGGATGCGAATGTGCTGATCTATGAACGAATTAAAGAGGAATTGAGTGGTGGAAAAACATTAAGTAAAGCCGTTAGCGACGGATATAAAAATGCCTATTCTGCTATTATAGATGGAAATGTTACTACCCTTTTAACAGGTATTATTTTATACTTATTTGGTACAGGACCAATAAAAGGTTTTGCCACTACCCTTGTAATTGGTATTTTAACATCATTATTTTCTGCAATATTTATTACCAGACTTATATTCTCAGGTTTACTCGATAGAAATAAAAAATTAAAATTCAGTACAAAGATTACTGAAAATTTATTCAAAAAAGTAAATATTAATTTTATCGGATTACGAAAATTATCATATGTAATATCCGGACTAATTATTATCATATCAATTGTTTCATTAGTAACCAGGGGTTTAAATCCCGGGGTTGACTTTACTGGTGGAAGAAACTATATCATAAGATTTGATCAGAATGTTCAAACATCAGAGATAAAGTCATTATTACAGGAACAACTTGAAGGTGTGCCAGAAGTAATTATTTTCGGACAAGAAAATCAAGTTAGAATAGCCACTAAATACCGAATTGATGAAAGCGGAACTGAAGTTGACCGGGAAATAGAACAAAAATTATACGAAGGGTTAAAACCATTATTAGGTGAAAATGTTTCATTTGATGATTTTATAAATACCCATCGTGAAAGTTCACAGAAAGTTGGGCCTACTATTGCTGATGATATTAAAAAACAAGCGGTATTAGCAATATTTTTCGCTTTAGTTATTATTTTTATTTACATAATCATAAGGTTCAGAAACTGGCAATATGGATTCGGTGCAATTGTAGCTTTAATACATGATTCTGCTATAGTCCTTGGTGTCTTTTCTGTATTTTATGGCAAGATGCCGTTCTCCCTTGAAATTGACCAGGCTTTTATTGCGGCAATTTTAACAGTGGTCGGTTACTCAATAAATGATACCGTAATTATTTTCGACCGAATACGTGAATACATTGGACTATATCCAAAACGTGATCGGGCCGAAGTGATGAACATGGCTATGAACAGTACATTAAGCAGAACTTTCAGTACATCTTTCAGTACATTTATTGTTGTGTTTTCTATATTTATTTTCGGTGGTGAAGTTATCAGAGGCTTTACTTTTGCTTTATTAATTGGGATTGTAGTTGGTACCTATTCTTCCATATTTATTGCAACACCAGTTGTTTATGATACAGCTAAAAATGTTGTAGATAAATTAAAAGGAATAAGAAGAACATAACCTTTATAAAATATTTATTAAGCCCTGGCATTAGTCAGGGCTTTTTTGTTTAGAATTAATTACTTTTGTATAAAATATATATTTATGAATGGTATAATTCTTTTTATAAGCGGCCCTGAAATAATGGTTATTTTCGTTTTTGTTCTTTTATTATTTGGAGCAAAAAAAATTCCAGAAATTGCACGTGGTTTAGGTAAAGGATTAAATGAATTTAAAAAGGCTGCCAACGACATTAAAAAAGAAATTAATGACAGCGGTGGTGATATATCAAAAGATATTAAAGATATTAAAGATACATTAAAATAGAATCCTTTAATTTGTTGCAGATTAAATTTGATTATGGAATATATTCAAGTTGGAGCAGGATTTTTATTGTTATTTCTTGGTGGTCATTATTTAGTAAAAGGAGCAGTGGAATTCGCAGCCCATTTAAAAATTTCAACACTTGTTGTTGGGGTTACTATTGTTTCATTTGCTACCTCTGCCCCGGAACTTGCCGTTAGTTTAAGAGCCGCAATTCACAATCAACCGGATATTTCGATAGGTAATGTAATTGGATCAAATATTTCAAACATTGCCCTTGTTTTGGCATTAACAGCCATAATATTCCCACTCCCTGTGCATAAGAATTCTATACTATTTGACTGGCCTATAATGATGGCTGCTACATTAATATTTTATATATTAATTCTGAACCTTGAAATTTCTTTTTATGAAGGAGCCGTTTTTATTATTTTATTAAATGGAATTAAATATCTTTAAATAAAAAATTCGCGAAATAAAAATAGAACGAATAATAAAAACGTAAAAAAACCTTAAATTTCAATTTTAATTTCCATAATTTTTTTAATTTTTTCCTCTATTGGTTTGGTATTTGGATCTCAGTTCTTAACTACAGGAGCTGAAGCTATTGCATTAAATTTTGGTGTTAGCGAAAGAGTTATTTCTATTTCATTAATTGCAGTAGGAACTTCAATTCCAGAATTGGCAACCTCTTTAATAGCTGCATTTAAAAAAGAAATGGATATTTCAGTAGGTAATATTATTGGATCGAATATTTTTAATATTTTAGGAATTTTAGGTATAAGCAGCGTAGTTAAAAATATTCCTGTTAATCCATTAATTATTCATTTTGATATGTTTTGGCTTATTGGTATTTCAATTTTATTATTTCTTTTTATTATTCCTGCTAAGCTTGGAAAATTAACCCGGATTGAAGGAATTATTTTATTACTAATTTATGTTATTTATATTTACTTAATTTATAATAAAGTTTAAAACTAATCTAGTGATTCAAGCTCAATCTATAGTAAAATCATTCGGCTCATTGAAAGTCTTAAAAGGTATTGATTTAATTATCAATAAAGGAGAAGTAATATCAATTGTAGGTCCGAGTGGTGCAGGAAAAACTACCTTTTTGCAAATTTTAGGAACACTAAGTAAACCCGATTCTGGAACCATAATTTTTAACAATAAAAATTTAAATTCACTGAACGATAAACAAATTGCCCGGTTTAGAAACAAAAATATTGGTTTTGTTTTTCAATTTCATCATTTGTTACCTGAGTTCACAGCATTTGAGAATATTTGTATTCCTGCATTTATTGCAAATTCAAACAAAAAAAAGACCGAAGAAAAAGCGAAAGAAATACTTTCTTTTTTAAAAATATCCGAACGAGCCAGTCATAAACCAAATGAACTTTCAGGGGGTGAACAACAACGAGTAGCAGTGGCCAGGGCTTTAATCAATAATCCCGATTTAATTTTAGCGGATGAACCCTCGGGAAATTTAGACTCCCAAAATAAAAAAGAATTACATCAACTTTTCTTCGATTTAAGAGATAAATTCAATCAAACTTTTGTAATTGTAACCCACGATGAGAGTTTAGCCGAAATGACTGATAAAAAATTAGTGATGAAAGACGGAATATTTATTAAATAATTTGGTGATTTGTTGATTTGGTGATTTGTTGATTGATTCCTAAATAGCTCATTCCTTTGCAGTATCTAGAATGCTTTCTACAACAATATCAAGAATATTTATGTTATATATTATTATGGAAACTGAAAAGCTAAAGAATCT
>CAZBZX010000149.1:3667-9693 GCA_964496465.1 uncultured Bacteroidales bacterium | reverse complement strand
GATCCCGAATAGTCGGAATAAAAGTCTCCGCAGTTTTCAAATCACCAAAATCCATAACCATTCCATTTTTAGGATTGCCGGATTTATTATCAGGTACACCAATAATACACACCATAAGTTTATACGAATGACCATGAATATTTTTACATGAACCGTCATGATTCCATAAGGCATGAGCCATTTCAAAGTCAAATTTCTTTGTCAGTCTTATCTTTGCCACTGCTTAAATTTAATATAAAACAACTATCTAATATTTTTAATTGCAACTATTTATATCGAAAATATATTCAAAATTATTGTGTTGTGCACTGAGTAACACAATCAATTATTTGGCTTAGGGTATCATGTTTCAAATAGTAATACGTATTTTTCCCATCACGCTGTGATACCAATACTCCTTTATCTTTTAATATTCCTAAATGATGCGATGTAGCAGATTGTTCAATATTTAAAAGTTCATGAATTTCAGTAACAGTTAATTTCTTACCTCCTTCAAGAAAACCCAAAATTGCAATACGCATAGGATGCGCAATTGCTTTTAATATATTGGCTGCTTCATTTAATTGTTCAGTATTTACACCTTTGATATTCATTTGTTTAAACAATTTTACTTTTAATCAATGCAAATATAATTAATTATCTAATATTTTACATATTTACATATGCATTAATAGCTGAGATCCAAAAAATGAAACTAATATAGACTTCTTTGCTATAACTCTGTTAAATTAATTATTATATTTTATTCTTATCTTTGATGCATTAGCAGAAAATATGAAAATTACTCTATCTGATATTCAACGTCCTGTTTCTGAAGAAATGGAAAAGTTCCAGCCTTTTTTTAAATCTTCGATGAAAACAAAAATACCTTTGTTAAACATAATTATCAATTTTATTTTACGCAGAAAAGGGAAGCAAATGCGTCCCTTATTTGTATTTCTTACGGCAAAACAATTTGGAAATGTAACACACTCAACTTTTGTTGCAGCAGGACTAGTTGAGCTCCTTCATACAGCTACTTTGATTCACGATGATGTAGTTGATGAATCGATGGAGCGAAGAGGATTTTTCTCAATTAATGCTTTATGGAAATCGAAAATTGCTGTTTTATTAGGTGATTTTTTACTTGCCAAAGGATTACTATTAGCCATTGATAATAAAGAATATGAATTATTAGATATTTTATCCAATGCTGTAAAAGAGATGAGTGAAGGAGAGTTATATCAACTTCAAAAATCGAGAAAACTAAATATAAATGAAGAGGAGTATTTTCAAATTATTAAACAAAAAACAGCCAGTTTAATAGCTTCCTGCACTGTTTGTGGTGCAAAATCTGCAGGAATGAATGGAGATGTATTGGTAAAGATGCGAGCTTTTGGAGAAAATGCTGGTATTGCTTTTCAAATTAAAGACGATTTATTCGACTATGAGGAAAATTCATTAATTGGAAAACCAACTGGCAATGATATCAAAGAAAAAAAAATGACGCTCCCTTTAATTCATGCCATGCAAAATTCACCAAAAAGTGAAAACAGGAGAATAAAAAATCTTTTAAAAAACAATTCCAAAAAACCTAATGCTGTCCAGGAAATAAGAAATTTTGTAATACAAAATAATGGACTGAATTACGCCCGGGAAATGATGGAAAAGTATAAAAAATCTGCTCTAGATATTATAAACGAATTTGCTGATAATGAAGCAAAAAATGCATTAATAAATTTGGTTGAGTATACTGTGCAAAGAACAAAATAAGTTCTAATTAATTTAATAGAAAATCTAAATTATCCATTGATCCAAATTCCTTAGCTGGAATTCCATATTTAAAAATTCTAACCGGTTTATTTCCAATCAAATTTATACTTTTCTCTATAATCTCAAACATGGTTCCTTCTCGTAATCCAGCGATATATACTTCTTTATTCATTTCAATAAATTCTAAAAGTCTTTGTTCGCGCGTTTCACCACTAAAACCATCGGGATTTGCATCCTGGTAATGTGGATTAATCTGAAATGGTATTAAATTCAATCCATTCATATCTTTTGGTTCAACAACTGGCATATCATTTGTTGTTCGTATAGTTGGACATGCCATATTTGTGCCAGCACTCCAGCCAATATAAGGCATATTTTCATTTATTACTTTATTACTAATAACTTCAATAAGATTATTTTCCTGAATTATTTTTAATAATTTAAATGTATTTCCGCCCCCAATAATAATTGCTTTAGCATTCTCGATGGCAATTTGAGGATTTTTATAATGATGAATTGATTTTATTTCTATTCCAATTTCCTGAAAACGCTGTTGCACCATTTTTTCATAATCGTCATATGTAAATGTGACGGCTGCATAAGGTAAAAACATAACTTCGGATTTTAAATCTCCTAAGAAATTATTTATTTGATTTATAGGATATTTAAGATATTCTTCTCCAGCATTTGTGGAATTACTAATTAATAATAACTTCATAATTATAAAATTATATTTTAATTCCAATAATTAACATATCATCTAATTGCTCATAATCTTTCATCCATTCCTCAATCCTTCTTATAATTTGAATCCTTTGCTGGAAAAGGGATAAACCAGAAAATTCAATTAACATATTTTTTAACCTGGTTTTTGAAAATAATTTTCGCTTTTCCCCACCGATCTGATGAACTATTCCATCAGTAAATAAGTATAATTTGTCATCAGGTAAAATGTTAAATATTGTATTGATAAAAGTTTTTTCTTGTTTTTGATAACCAATTGCTCTTCTATTTCCACTTACAACAGTTATTTCGTGATTTCTTAATAGATAAAAAACTGATTTTGCACCAGAAAATTGCACAGTCATATTTGTTTTATCAATAATTAATAAACCTATTTCCATGCCGTCATTTGAATTTGGACTGTCGAGGGCAGTTTGATGCAGTGCTGCATTTAATCCATAATTTAAATTTTCGAGTATTTTACTTGGTTTTAATTCAGTTGATTTCAATATTGACTCTTTTAAGATTGAAATACCTAGAGTACTTAATAAACCGCCTGGTACACCATGTCCGGTACAATCCGCTACGGCAATAATAATCTTGTCAGCAATTTCATCAATCCAATAAAAATCACCACTTATTGTATGGCATGGCTTATAATAAATAAAATAATCAGTTAGTATATTATCGATGTGTTCTTTCGGCGGTAATATAGCGGTTTGTATTTTTTCAGCATATTCAATGCTATCCGTAATTTTTTGTTTCTCACGCTCCAATCCCTTATTAATAATATTTATTTTACGATTTTGCCTGATATAAAATATTATTAACACTACAAGTATTATCAATCCGATAAAGCTTATAAATATTATTAATCCTTGACGTTTTACCTGCAATTGTTTAATCTGATTTTCTTTATCAAGCAATTCAATTTCTTTCTGCTTCTTTTCATTTTCATATTTAGCCTGAATTTCAGCAATTTGTTCGTGCTTTTCTTTATTATATATAGAGTCTCTACAGGCATTCCACATTTCAAGACTTAATATTGCATCTTTATAATTTCCTTTAGCTTTATATATAAGATAAATCAACTCCTTATTACTTAATTCTAGCTCAGGAATCGGGTTATTAAGTTTAATTTTATTTATTTGATTAATATAATTTAATGCTTTATCATATTCATTCATTAAATAATACACCTTAGCCACATCATTCAATCTTTTTGTTATTTCAGCCAGGTTGTTGAACCTTTTCAATATTGAAAGCGATTTTTCATACAAATCCAATGATTTACTATAGTTCCCTTTATCCCGATACACAGAAGCAATGTTAGAATAAATAATACTGCAATAAAACTCTTCGTCATTATTTTCATATATCCCTAATGCGATGTAAAAATATTCAATGGCCTTATCAAGTTCATTCATTTCAATATAAACACTTCCAATATTATTCGATAATAAAGCAATGTTTTTTTCTGCTTTTAATTCTTTGCTCAATTTAAGAGCACTTTTAAAATACTCAATTGTTTTCTCAAAATCATTCCAGAAGTAATATATCTGGCCAATATTATTATACGACATAATCAAACCGGCCTTATCATTAATTTCCTCTCTAATATTTAGTGCTTTAATTTGGTATTTAAGAGCTTCTTCAGAATTTCCTAGACTTTTATAAGTAATTCCTAAATTATTATAAGAATTTGCTAAATCCTTCTTCATTGTTGTATCACGTTCAAACTTCTTTAAAGATATCATATAGCGGCTTAGAGCTTCGCCATATTCCCCAACAATAAAATAATAGTTTCCAATTTCACGATAAATCCTTGCTTCATGAAAAACGGTTAAATTTTTTTGTTCGGTTTTTAAAAAATCATAAAGATATTGAATGGCATATTTATATTTTCCTTTCCTATTTAAGGTTATAGTTAAAGAAATAATATTAGTAACTCTATTTTCGAGGTTTGGAAGGTTATAGATTTCAAATAGCGAACTATCTATATATTTTAGAGCCTGAGCAGAATCAGTATTATAACTAATTTCAAATAGCTTATTTAATATAAATATTTTATTTACTGAGGAAGAAGTATCAAGCATTAATTTTAAACTATCGATATTTGCCGTATCGATTGCTTTTACTTGATTAATGATAAGAAAAAAACAAAAAAGTATTACCCGATACAATTTCATAATTTCTTATGTTGACTTATACTTTTGTTTTCGTATAAAAATAATAATTATAAATATCGTTATAAGAGTAATACCAATAATTAAGAATTTTGTTACTTTTTTTTGTTTTTTTATTTGGACTTCATTTTGCTTTTGTACCTGCCATAATTTTTTCAATTCTTCATTCTTTTGTTCTATCTGAAATTTAATTTGGATTCCCGCCATTTTCTTTTCAGTTTCAATATTGAAAATAGAATCTTTTAATATTGTGTAGGCATCAAAATATTTATACGCTTTTTCATAATTATTTTCTAGTGCATATAAATCTGATAATGAATTATTAAGCTCTGATAATAAATATTTATCATTCACTGTTTTGGCCAAGGGTAACGATTCTTCCAAAAAATTTATTGCTTCCTGAATTTTATTCTGTTTTTGATATATTCCCGTAATTTTCAGAATTGCATTTAGTTCCCCTTTTAAATAGTTTATTTTTTTATTTAACAGGTAAGATTTATTATAACTTTCAACCGCTTTAATATAATTGCCATTAATTTCAAATATTTTCCCTATTTGAATAGCTGCTTCTGCCTGTCCTTCAATATTATCTAAATTAATATGTATTGAATCTGCTCGCAGATAATATTTCGTTGCTTCTTTGAAATCATTTTCTTCAAAATAAATATCTCCAATACTACCTAAACAATATGATAGTGCATATAAATTATTCATTTCTAAAAATACCTGATATGCATTAAAATAAAAATTATATGCCTGATCATACTTCTTTTGAACTTCAAACAATAAGCCTAAGTTATAATAAATAATACCAATATTTCTTTTCTCATTAAGCGAATTCTTTATTATTAGAGCTTCAGAATAATCATCTAAAGCACGTTCAAAATTACCAAGCTCATAATTTAATACTGCTTTATTAATTATAATCGTTGAATAAAATGAAGAATCTTTTGATTCTAATGCATATTTTAGAGCTTCTTCATATAAATAATATGTTTTTGAATATTCAGATAATGTTTTATAAATAATACCCAAATTCATCGCTTGTTTTGCAGCTTCATAATAGTTCTGTAGTGAATCGTATAAATTTCTCGAATATTCAAAATTTTGAATCGCAATAATATATTGGCCTCTATTATTTTCAATATGTCCTATAAAACTGAAATACTTTGCTTTATATATTTTCATAGTGTCTTTAGGGACAGATTGAATAATTTTAAATGCATTTGTAGCAAAAAACAATGACGAATCAATATTACTTTCCAAATATGTATCTACTTGATTAAAATAGTATTCAATTGAATCTTTTTTTTCAAGCTGATCGATAACATTATGATTCGGGTCTTTACATAAAACATTTATAAA
>CAZBZX010000149.1:0-3657 GCA_964496465.1 uncultured Bacteroidales bacterium | reverse complement strand
AAGATCTTGAAAAAGCCGGTTTTAAAAATATAAATATTACACCATTTGAATTTCTACATCCCTATACACCGGTCTCTTTACTCCCCGGTGTCCGCGCACTGGAACGGTCTTTACATAAAACATTTATAAAGAACATAAAGAAGGAAAAAATAAATACAATTTTTTTATTCATGTTCTAAAAGAATCAGTAAAGATATTAAAATACTTATAAATTGGATATAAATTTATCAAGGAACAGGATCATAACCATGACCTCCCCAGGGATTGCATGAAAGAATTCTTTTTATTGCTAAATAGAAACCTTTAATTGGTCCATGTTTTTTAATAGCTTGTATTGCATAATCAGAACAAGTTGGGGTATATCTACATGATGCCAGTGTAAAAGGAGATATGGCATATTTGTAAAATTTTACCAGGAGAATTAATATAAAAATTAATACTTTTTTCAATCTAATTTTTTTATTAATTTATCTAATTCAGTTATAAAAACCCGTTCTAATTCATTATAAGGTTTTATAATTTGATGTTTATATACCACAAAAATCTTAAGCTTTATGTTTTTAGCTTTTAATTTATCATAAAAATTTAATTTATTTAATCGATAGATTTCTAGTAATCGTCTTTTTAAATAATTTCGTTTATACGCTAATTTGAAGTTTCGTTTTGGCACTCCTATTGCAATTTGTATCGGAAATAATTGATTTTCAGAAATTAACCAATAAATTCTAAATGGATCACTTTTTAAAACATTTCCACGTGAAACAATTTGTTTAAAAATAGTATTTCCGTGTATTTTTTCTTCTTTGTTAAAAGTAAAACTTGCCATTATATAGATATAAAAAAGGCTGTATCGATTTTATCATGATACAGCCTCCATAATTTATAAAGAATAGTTACGTACCTGAATTATTATTCTTATTGAAACGCTTTATAAATAATTCAAGCGCCATTGTCATTGATGGCGCCTGAGGCATAGGGGCCTGTATATCAACCCGTAAACCAGCTTCTTTTGCCGCTTTTGCTGTAGTTGGCCCAAATGATGCTATTTTTATTTCTTTTTGCTTAAAATCCGGAAAATTTTGAAATAAAGATTTTATACCAGATGGACTATAAAAAACAAGAATATCGTAATTAACATCCTTTAAATCAGATAAATCGCTACTAACTGTTCTATAAATAATAGCCTTAGTAAAATTGATTTTGCCTTCTTCAAGCAATCTGGGTATCTCTTCTTTATGAATATCTGATAAAGGAACTAAAAAATTTTCATCTCTATGCTTCTGAATATATTCCATTAAATCACTGAATTTTCCATTGCCATAAAAGATCTTCCTTTTTCTATATACTATATACTTCTGAAGATAATAAGCGGTATTCTCAGAAATGCAAAAATATTTCATAGAATCAGGTACTGTAAATCTTATTTCCTCGCATATGCGGAAAAAATGATCAATAGAAGTTCTGCTGGTAAAAACAACAGCAGAGTGAGTTGGTATATCCACTCTTGATTTTCTGAATTCCTTTGCAGGTATGCCTTCTACATGAATAAAAGGTCTAAAATCAATTCTTAAATTATTCTTTTCTGCAAGTTCCAAATAAGGCGATTTATCTGAAGAAGGCTCAGGTTGTGAAACGAGAATTTTTTTTATTTTCAAAGCACAACTATTTTAGTTCAACAATAAAATTTATTTAATCATTCACTATAAATGAAATAATAAATTTATACATCCAAAACACAGGTAAAATTTCAAGGATACAAAGGTACAAAATCAAATATAATATTGAAACATCTTTTGATAAAATTATTTTTATACCATGGATCATTCTTAAAAAATAATAAAATGCAATAATTATAATACCTAGAATTATTAAATAAGGAACAAAATTATTATTTATAAACGGAAGTATTATTACTATAGGCATTAAAATGATCCCAAGGTTTTTGTTTAATACATAATAACTATGGATATACTCATTAAAAATCTCGCCTTTATTAAATATATAACCAATAATACGATTAGTAATCGATTTAATAAGAAAAATAAATGGTACAATAATGAGAAAAAATAAAAAATATATAAATGAATTTATTTCAAACGGTCTAATTGAATAATAATGAGACAATTGAGTTAAAAAAAGAGCAATATTTATTGAAAAAAGAGTATTTAAAATTAAAGACAAACGGCCGAGCATAATATTTTTATCCTTTAATAAAACAACTGATAATCTATAATTTATTGCTGACTCTAAAAGGAGTTTAAAATACTTATTATAAAATAAACTTGAGATGCCAAGAAAAATGATTGAAATAATTATTACAGGTATTAACCAGGTATTTGATAAGTTAAAATTAATGGATTTTACATTCCTTATATATTTCTCTTTATTATTTAAATAATCAACATAGTTAGAGGAAATTGTTCTTACTGAAAAAATTTTAATTGTAGGATTTAACACAATTCTATTTTGACTATTAATATTATAGTGATTGAATAATTTATTATCCCCATTCGAAGCAGATATTTTATTGCCATTTACTAACAAATAAGGCAACTGTAAATTCTTTAAAAAAAGGGTGTCTACAAACTCATTATTTTCAAAAAATTTCTTTGTAAAATATTTTTGCCTGATTATATTATCTCTTACAATTGACTGTTTTAAAATATCTTCTATGCTTTTCTGTGGAATCAGAGTTCTCTTTTGTAAGACCGAATCAATAATTTTCGTTTGAGGTAAAACTATTTTAGAATTGATATCCTTAAATTCAGGTTGAATTTGAATTAAAGAGTCATCTTGTGAATACGATAATGTTACAATAGAATATAAAAAACAAACTAAGAAAATTCTTCTCATTCTTATCATTGAATTAAACCGGTGCAAGTTAAAAAAATTTTCTATTTCATTATCCTTTTAATATTTCTTCCCTTCTCTTAAGATAGAAACCAAATATTCAACTCTGAGCGAGTTAATTTTATAATATATTAGTAATGAGAAATTTAAAAATACTTATTTATTAAAATAATTAAATATTATTATCGCCTTTTTAGCTCCAACAATTTTTGCCAACTCTTCACAAGTTGAATTTTTAATTTTATCCATTGTCTTCATCTTTTCGAAAAGTAAAATTTTTGTTTTTTCTCCAACGCCATTAATAATTTCCAATTCCGAAATTGTTTGACCTGCTGAACGCTTTTGGCGATGAAAACTAATCCCAAAACGGTGTGCCTCATTTCTCATATTTTGTATAAGCTTCAAAGTCACTGAGTTTTTGTCGAGATATAGAGGTATAGGATCACCAGGAAAATATATTTCTTCTAACTTCTTAGCTATCCCAATTACTGCGATTTTATTCCCAAGGTTTAATTTCTGAAGACTGTTCACTGCTGATGATAATTGCCCTTTGCCACCATCAATAATGATCAATTGTGGTAACGTTTTATTCTCTTCTATTAATCTCTTGTACCTTCGATATACAACTTCTTCCATCGAGGCAAAATCATTTGGCCCTTCAACGGTTTTAATATTAAAATGCCTGTATTCTTTCTTCAATGGTTTTCCATCTTTAAAAACAATACAAGCTGCTACAGGATTAGAACCCTGAATGTTAGAATTATCAAAACATTCCATTAATGAAGGAATATCTTGCAGTTTTAAATC
>CAZBZX010000148.1:0-9718 GCA_964496465.1 uncultured Bacteroidales bacterium | reverse complement strand
ATTCCTGCTTTTTTAATTGCTTCGGTATTTTCCTTTGGATCACCCCATGGGCCTCTTCTTGGATTTTCGAGCTCACGGCTGCCATAGCTAACAAAAACAAGTTTAATATTTTCTTTAAATCCAGGCGCATTATTCATATCTTCTAAACTTATGCTTCCACCGCTGAACATACCAACATATGAAAATTTATCTGGATTGGCCAGTGTTATAATCCTGGTTTGCATTCCACCCATTGATAAACCAGACATTGCTCTGTGCTGTGGGTCTGCCATAGTACGATAGTTTGCATCTATCATTGGAATGATTTCTTCTATCATTGTTTTTGTAAAACCATCGGCCCAACCTTTTGGCGGCCATACTTTAGGACGCTCTTCTTTTTTAGCAGTATCCTGTGGAGCTGGATTTTCCCTTTTTGGCATTCGCCATGTTCCATTATCCATTACGATGATAAAAGGTTTTGCTTTACCATCAGCAATCAGATTATCCATAATAAGATTTACCTTACCCTGATTTGACCAGCCAGTTTCGTCTTCACCGCCTCCGTGTTGTAAATAAAGCACAGGGTAGCGAGTTTCAGTGTTTTTATCATAATTTGGTGGAGTATACACAAAGCATCGACGCATGCTGCTATTAATTTCAGAATAATAGATATGCTCACGCACCTGACCATGAGGCACATCTTTTAAGGCATAGAATTCTTCATCTTTAGCAGGAACTTCTATTCCACTGCCCCATCGTCCAGCACCATAAAAATACAGGCTGAATGGATCTGGTACAGAAGCACCATCAATATTTAACTGATAATAATGAAATCCCTCATCCTGAGGGGCTGATTCACCTATCCAAACACCGTTCTCATCTTTGATTAAATCGTATTTCACCGCACCTATATCGAGTTGGACTTTTTTCGCTTCCGGAGCTGAAATTTGTACGCGAACCCGACCCTCTGAATTCACCTGGGGGTATTCTTTCCCGGGTTGGTTAGCAGAAGTAGATTTAAAATCTTCAATGACTTCTGATGCAGACTGTGCAGAACAAACTCCGCATGTTATTAATACTGCAAATAAAATGGTTAAGATCTGGTTTTTCATCGTTTTATTAAATTTTGGATGTATTACAACTGGTTTATTTTTACTTATTTTATATAATTTCAATCTTAAACAAGGTTTATATAATGAGCTATTAAAGTCATCTCAAAATAGTTTACTCACCTACTAATCTGCACTTATTTCACGTCCCAGTATCGATGGGCCCAGGCAATCCATGTACTCCAATTTGGACCTGTACTGTGTCCTCCTGCATGCTGCCGAAATGCAACTTCGCCATCGGTCAGGGCCTGTCCTAAGCAAGGAAAATCATTGGTGCCCAGACCTTTTTTACCAAGTAATTCATATACAGGACCAGCATACACACCTGCCAGATACATCCCTTTAGCATCCATCCAGTTACCCTCAATAAAAGGTGACCCTGAACTAATAAATACAGGCCTGGGAGCACATAAAGCAATCAATTCGTGTGCATCGACCGATAAGTTGTCAACCGTCAGGATACTGGCATACTTGATGAAATTCCCACAAAACCAGTGATACTCACCTGTAGAGGCTAGATTTTCGACGAGTTCACCAAAATTCCTTCTCAATATGGAGGATCCTCCTGCTCCCGCTGAGCCAATGAAACCAAGTGAAATCCTGGAATCAAAGGTCATGGCTACCAAAGCTGCTTTCCCATACCTTGAAGTACCTTCAATTCCAATTCGTGTAACATCTATATCTGAATCCATTTCAAAATAATCAATAGCCTTACTTGCACCCCATCCCCAAGCTCGCAAAACACCCCAATCATAAGGTTTTCTGGGCTGACCTTTATTAATTAAGCCGATGATCCCCGATTGGAGACCCGCACCATGATCAGCCTGAATACTAGTTGGAACAAGAATAGCATATCCCCAGCCATTCGATACCAGTTGCTGTTTCCAACGAGGTTCATATGGTGATAAAAAGTAATTGGGTTCAGGTGCCTGAGGGCCAAAAGGCCAGCTGATAAAACCAAATTCTATCACTACCGGAACCGGAATAGTTGTAGATGCTGGAATGCCAATTACCAATTCGATTTCCACACTAATATCGGGATATAACGAATGATCGACGATCCCTTTGAGGTACTTCTCCTTAACGGGATATGGACCAGCCATGGTATCTTTAATCGATTCGATCACCCAATTCACTTCAGGAATATTGGCTGGCAACTTACCATACATTTCAGATTCAAAGGCTTTTTCTATTTCAGGTCTTCTTATTGACCACCAGACACTTGCCTCTGTAACTTTATTTCCTTGAACTGTTATCAGTACATCAGGTAATTCATATGATCTTACTTTGCTCTCATCTGAATTAGCAGCGTTAGGCGAAGCGGGATCTCCTGATGGACCAGGTCGATTATCGATTTTAATGCCAAGCTGCTTTTTCATATCCAGAAAATCAATGTTGGTATACTTATAGATACTATCTCTTTCAGCCTGATTAAACTGCGCATAAATCAATGTTGGAAATAAAATTAAAGCAATAAGTTGTAAAGGATTAATAACCATTGTTAACAAGAATAAAGTAAATTTAAAAAAAATTTGATCTTTGATGGCTCTACTTTTTATAACCATATTTCCTTTGCTTTTAGAGTTAATATTCACTTATTAATTTGGGAGCATAAGCTCACTCATGATTACTGAATAAATAACTTAGTCACTTTTAAATCTTTCGCATCAGAGCTAGTTCCATAGTACACCTCATACTCACCAGGAGTAATGATCAAGGTGCGTTGTTCCCGTTCATAAAATTCAAACGAAGTTGGCGGTAGGTCAATAGTAACTTGTTGAGATTTACCAGCAGCCACTTCAACACGTTTATAACCTTTTAATGTTTTAATTGGACCATCAATATCATTCACTTTACGGACATATACCTGAACAATCTCGGTTCCATCCATTTTTCCAGTATTATTAACAGGCACTGATAATTGAACTGTTTCATTAGCGTTAATGGTTGATTTACTTAAGCTGGCATTACCGATTTTAAATGAAGTATAGCTTAATCCATATCCAAAAGGAAATAAAGCATCCTCCATGTATCGGTAGGTTCTGCCTTTCATCGAATAATCTTCAAAATCCTTCAATTGATCGGAATTTTTATAAAAAGTAACAGGTAATTTCCCAGATGGGTTATAATCGCCAAATAACACATCAGCAATGGCTTGACCTCCTGATTCGCCAGCATACCATGCCTGTAATATGGCATCGCAACTTTCAGTTTCAGGCGCTAATGCAATAGCAGACCCCGAACAATTAACAAAAACCACCTTTTTTCCTACTTCTTTTAAAGCTTTTAAACAATTTCGTTGTACCAAAGGCAGTTCAATATTGGTTCTATCGCCACCTTTAAACCCTGGGTAAGAAACCGGCATTTCCTCTCCCTCAAGATTACCTGATAAGCCTCCAACAAATACCACTATATCAACGCTTTCAAGTTTTTTTATCAAATCCGTATAATCTACATCAACTTCTTTTCCAAAATCAAATTCAATGTTTGCCTGCCAATTGTGCAATTGGGCATACCTGATTTCAATGGTATATTTCTTTCCAGCTTCAACTTTATGAGGTATTCTTGAAGGCAATGTACGCCAGTTATAATATTTTATCAATGTATCTCCATTTACAATCAATTCAAAAAAACCGGTTGCTCCACCTTTAAATACAATTTCTTCTGTTACATTAGCTGTAAACTCTGTTTGGTATAAGGCTGAGAATCCTTCAAGTTTAACCCCTGAAGCAAATTCATGTTGTCCTGCAGTGGTCATCTTAATAGGATTTATGATTTGTTGGGTAACAACAATTTCTCCATCACGTTCGCGATTATTCCAATAGGCAGCTTTAAATCCATTTTTATCATCAAATGCACATTGATCGAAATAACTTTGGGTTACTTTATCTTCAACCAAATCACATCCTTTGTCATATATTATTTTATCAGATGAAATTTTTGATTCAATACCATCGAGAATTGAAATAGTGCGCACTGGTGTTCCATTGTAATTTCCCCACAACATTTTTTCATCAGCAGCATTTGGCCCAATTACAGCAATTTTATTAATCGATTTTGAAATAGGTAGAATATTGCTTTTGTTCTGAAGAAGAGTCATTGTTTCCCGGGCCATTTCAAGTGCAAGTTGACGGTGATTTTCATTGTTTAAAACAGAAGGAGGGATTTGTGTCCATTGAACAATTGAATCATCATCCATTTCACCTAAATCAAAACGGCCAATCAAAACCCGCATCAAACTTTTGTCGAGGTCTTCTTCTTTAATTAAATCGTGTTCAACTGCTTCAGGTAAAGTTTTATAAGGATAATTCTCCCATAAACATTCTACATCAGTACCAGCCAATACTCCTTTTGAAGCAGCATGTAACGCATCAGAAGAAACCTTGTGTGTATTAAAAAAGTCTGTAATAGCCCCACAATCTGAAACTACCATATATTCATACCCCCATTCATCTCGAAGAATTCGTTGCAATAATCTGGTATTGCCACAGCATGGTTCATCATCCAATCGCTGATAAGCACACATTACCTGGCGCACATCGGCTTCCTGTACTAAGGCCTTAAATGCAGGGAGATAGGTTTCGTACAAATCACGTGGGCTAACATCGGTTAAGTTAAGTGAATGTCGACTCCATTCCGGTCCAGAATGTACAGCATAATGTTTGGCACATGCTAACAACTTACGGTACCTGTCATCCTCCGGGCCTTGTAACCCTTTAACAACCGAAACACCCATACGCGACATTAAATAAGGATCTTCACCATAAGTTTCCTGTCCACGACCCCATCTGGGATCACGAAAAATATTCACATTGGGGGTCCACACAGAAAGGCTTAAAAATCGTTTGTTTTCATTCCCCATTTGCAACCATTGATTGTATTTAGCACGTGCTTCATCAGAAACAGCATCGAAAATATGGTATACAAGTTCATCATTAAATGATGCAGCCATCCCAATAGGCTCAGGAAATACAGTAACATTATCATTGTTGGCATACCCATGTAATGCTTCGCTCCACCAATTAAACCTTTTTATACCTAGTCTGGGAATCGGATCAGATTGATCGCACATCAAAGCTGCTTTTTCTTCAAGGGTCAACCTCGAAATTAAATCTTTGGCCCGTTCTTCTGAACTAAGATCAGGATTTTGAAAAGGGTATTGCTGTGCCCATAATTTTAACGATAATAAGCATAGTAAGATTAGTAGTCCTTTTTTCATTTTTTTTATTATTAATGATTCTATTTTAGTATAAATTTATTTATTGTATTGGTTTTAAAGATGCGGCAAATCCACCACGGCGAAGAATCTTAACATCAACGGAACTGGAATGGTCAACAACCATGTAAGTTGTATTAAAATCTTTATCATGTTCGCCATCTGAAATTAAAGTTAGTTTAAATTTTATATTTTTCGGTAAAAAATTAAATAATAGGGTTTGTTTTTTTTCTTTGTTTCCAGCATTCAACCCACCAAGAAACCAGTCGTTGCCTTTCTGGTGTGCTATTACAACATATTTTCCGGGGTAACCATCGAGCATTTTTGTGTCATCCCAAGAGCAGGGAACTTCCTTTAAAAATGTTCTAGCCGCATCAGGTAAATCATAGTAACCCGTAGGTCTGTCAGCCATGTGTTGCAAAGCTGATTCAAATACCACGCTTAGTGCTAGTTCGTGCCCGTAAGACGTAATATGTGGGTATTGCGAGTTGGTGAACGTAACTGGTGTATAGTCCATAGAACCAACCACGTTTCTTGTAAAAGGTAAAATTGTATTGTGTTCCGGTGCTGTTGTGGTTAAATCGGGGCCATTGTTGTACCACTCTGCTCCACGCACACCCTCGTAGGTCATAAGGTGCGGATAAGTGCGGGCCCAACCACGGGGTACCAAACAGCCATGAAAATATACCATCATCTCGAATTGTGCTGCATCCTCAAGGATATCCAGATAATAGTCAATCATATATTGTTTTTCACTAAGGAAAAAGTCAATTTTAACTCCTGCAAATCCCATTTTTTTCAACTTGGTGAACTCTTCTACACGGTTTTCATGGGTTTTCATACGGTCTACCGGAGTAGCTGTAATCCATTTAAACATACTTGAATTGTACCATATTAAAGGTTTTACCCCTTTTGAAAGAATGTACTTTGCAGCATCTTCCACATTGCCCCCATTTTCCATGGCATCCCATTCCCAGTCAAGCAAGGTATATGGCCAATCCATAGCAGCAGCTAAATCGGCAAACTCGCATACTGTTTTGTAGTTTTTTGTACCATGGTTGTTCGACCAATAGTTCCATGATACTAATCCAGGTTTAATCCAATCGGTTTTTGTTAATACACAAGGTGTGGAAACATCGTCAACCAACGTTGATTCGACAATATCGGCAAGGCTTCCTATAATGATTACCCGCCAAGGGGATTTCCATGGGAGGTTGATGGTTGGCTGTGCTTCGCCTTCGCCTTCACCAGGATGTGGGATAGTGACTTTATAAACAGATTTATTTTCAATATTACTTAGTTTTGTAGCACAATAGTTGCGGTTTACATCTGCTTCATGTATCAAGTACCAACAGATGCTGTCTGCTGAATTAAAAAGTGCAGGGTAACACCAGTTTTGTTGTACACTACCATCATTCATGGCGCTATAGAGCCCTTCGTTTGAAAGATCAAATTTCTCCAACCATCGATTGGTGCTATCTGTAATTGTGTATGAAGTTAATTCATCCTTAATAATGAATGAGCCTTTATTTTCAGGGAATTCGTAGCGAAAAGCTACTCCGTCGTTATACGCCCTGATGATTACATTAAGTTTTGATTTATTAGGGTTTTCGAAGGATACAACAACTTCGTTGGCCGAGTTACTGCATAGACTTCTTTTTCCGTGCAAGGATGTATATTTATTAATTTTGGTTTGCCTGCTTTAATAAATTTAAGACCCTCTATAAATTTCTGATCATTGCGTGAAAGCCCCAAAGATATAATAGGAATTACTTTATAGATTTTTCCATTGACATTATAGTTAACATTTAAATACCATTTATCGTCATTATCGCTATGAGAATTAATTAAATCAATATTTATCTTTTGGTTTGGCGATATAACTGTTACTTTCTGAGAAAAGACAGCAAATATTTTAAGGATAATTAAACCTACAATTAAATAAATCTTCATAATTTAAAAATATTAATACTCTTTTTTAAATGTACAATATTATTTAAGATTGCCAAAATTCACATACTCCGTTTAAGGTTAAGTTACACAATTTATCTGTAAATTAATTCAGTATTCAAACAGTTATTTTTGAACATGCAAGATTTAACTTATTGTTGATTTAATAATTTATGGCTTTAAAAAATGATCTTTTGCATACATATATAATGAATAACCTTACAGATTAAATTTTTCATTGTGATATTGAATTTGAGAATATCTATAAACAATATTTTAATAATTATGCGAGAACAAAAACTTTGTAACTAATAAATAATATAGTGAGAATGTTATTAATTCATATAATAATTAATAACACCCTCACGTAAAAAATGAACATGAGATTTTTAAATTACCAGCCGGGTGTTTGTGTCAACTCAGGATTACGTTGAATCTCCTCCGTTGCAATGGGAAGAAGGTTCATCTTTTCTTCATATGTTCCTGATTTGTCCAGCAATACTACTTCTTCATACCTTTTTACACCGGTCGACAGATCCAGATAAATGTCCAAGGTTCTGATCGGTCGATTCTCGACATTGATGGCTATTTTCCATCGCCTGACATCAAAGAACCTGTGGTTTTCAAATGCCAATTCAATCCTCCGTTCATTATAGATTTTTCTCCTCAGGTCCTCACCGGTAACAGTTTCAGGTAAAGGAGGCATTCCTACTCTGGCCCTGACCATTGAGACATATTCTCTAGCAGTAGTTTCGTCACCCAGCTCAAACTTCGCCTCCGCATAGTTCAGGTATATCTCAGCCAACCGGATATACGGCCATTGAATCGTATAATATGTTTCCCAGTTAAAAGGGCCCTCTGTAGGCATGAACTTCTTAAGCACATAGTTTGTTCGTGGATTGTCACCAGTATTCTTATATGAATCAAATCCCCATTGAGAACCATCTTCTGAGATCCACATCTCAAAAGTATCTTCCCGGAATATGACGTTGTCATGAAGAATAGTCGCTTCAAACCGGGGATCACGATTCAAGAATGGATTTTGTGGATCATAGCCTGAGGCAGGATTAACCGTACCATCTTCCAGGAATGGTGGTTCTCCATTGGTCATATCGTAATCATCTACTAAGTTCTGCGAAGGCCCGTTACTACCCCACCATCCTCCGTAGGCCTCATAGCGGCGGTTAAAATTATGCATGGGCGCCTGGTGACCGCCAGACGCAGTGGCGGTAAAACCCCGGGAAAAAATCACTTCGTCCTGGGCATCTCCATGTGAGAGTATAAAAAGTCCCTGGTAGTTGGGGTACAACAAGTAACCTTTGTTTAATAAAGCTTCTGCAGCATCAGCAGCCTTCTGCCACTTTTGCTGGTCGTTGGATGAATTGAACAAAGGTGAAGCAGCATACAGGTAAGTCCTGGAAAGTAGTCCGCGTGCCGCATCCGCTGTAGCCCTACCGTAATTAGCATCAGTCGATGGATATCGATCCGGCAGAACTCCTACGGCATCGCTAAGATCTTGCTCAATGAATGCCACGCATTCTTCAAATGTATTTCTTTTAAAAGCCACCGAATCTCCAAAACTATAGGATTTGTCTAGAATAGGAACACCGCCAAATCTTTCGATAAGAAGGAAGTACATATAGGCCCTTAAAAATTTCGTTTCAGCCACCAATTGCTCTTTTTCAGGAAAATCAAACTCAGTTGTGGCTATTTTTTCAAGGAAAACATTTGCCTTTCTGATGTATTTATAACCCATATCCCAGTAATAAAGATAATTACTACACCAGTTATCATCACCGGGTGTGCCTCCCATCGAGGAAATGTTATCAGGTGTATAGGTGTTTCGTACAAATAGTTCGGCGCAGCAACAAGACGTGCTGTTATAAGCTTCATCCGTGTATTTTGAATACATGTGTATGTAAAATCCATGAGGAATAGCATTGTAAAGTGACGCCTGGTAAGCTTTTATAAGGATTTCATCGTTCCAGACCGCAGCATCAGAAATCCGATCCTGGGGTGAAATATCTAGGATGTTTTGATCACAAGAAATACAGAATAATACGAGTAATACCGGTATTATTCTTTTAATTGTTATTATTATTCTTTTCATAGTTTTAATCATTTTAAAATTTGACATCAACACCGAAGTTAACAATCCGCAGCGGCGGATATTCTGTAAAATCACCACTCCTTAATTCTGGATCTTTCCATGTAATTTCTTTGGCCCAGGTTAATAAGTTTGTACCGTTTACAAATACCCGGACATTCTTAAGATTTACTTTAGATACAATAGTACCTGGTAGGCTGATGCCTAATTCAGCATTTTTAAGCCTGATAAAGGTCGCATCGTACAAGAAAAAGTCCGTAGCTCCCGGTTCCCAACTATCTGCTCGGGGCATAGTTGCACCCTCCTGGTTGTCCACTGTCCAACGATTGGTTGCCCGATAAACAGTATTATTATCAA
>CAZBZX010000147.1:0-9760 GCA_964496465.1 uncultured Bacteroidales bacterium | reverse complement strand
CTACTAGCTCCAAGAACCGATGTATTAAAATACATTCCGTTTAAAAAGTTTAATAAAGTGCATTATGCCATGTACCTGAACCTGTTTTTTGATATGGGTTATGTAAAAGATAAAAATCAATCTCAACTCGTAAATTCTTTAGTCAATAATTTTTTATATAGTGCCGGAATTGGTTATGATTTTGTAACTTATTATGATCAAACCCTTCGGATTGAATACTCAATAAACCAGCTTGGCGAACATGGATTTTTCATTCATTTCGGAGCTCCTATTATTGCTAAAAATTAATCCGTACAACATATAAAACTCAAATTTCAACAATATTTCATTTTTAATTCTATAAATCTTTTTAAATAAATTCTATATTTGTCTGACTCACTTGATCTCATAAAAAATTCAGGCATGAAACTACAAACACTCGATGTTGTTATTATCCTTCTTTACCTTATATCAACTGTAATTATTGGATTAGTATTAAAAAAAGTAGCCCAAAAAAATAAATCATCTTATTTACTTGGAGGAAATAAGCTTCCCTGGTACCTTTTAGGTCTGTCGAATGCTTCAGGAATGTTCGATATTTCAGGTACTATGTGGCTGGTTACCTTAATGTTTGTATATGGATTAAAAAGCATATGGGTACCTTGGTTATGGCCAATATTCAATCAGATATTTTTAATGGTTTACTTATCGGCCTGGTTGCGCCGTTCCAATGTAACAACAGGTGCAGAATGGATTGGTACACGTTTTGGATATAAACGAGGTGCCGAATTATCGCATAATATTGTGGTAGTTTTTGCTTTAATAAGTTGTCTTGGATTTTTAGCTTACGGATTTGTAGGATTAGGAAAATTTATTGAAATATTTATTCCCTGGGAAGTTGTTTCTAATTATGTTCCATTTCATGTAAGACCTGAATATGTGCCTCATTTATATGGAATAGCTTTTACTGCATTTGCAGTATTCTATGCAATAATTGGTGGAATGATAAGTATTGTTTGGGCAGATTTATTGCAATATTTAATTATGACTGTTTCATCCATTGTAATTGCAATAATTGCGATGAAAGCATTAACACACCATTCATTAATTGTACCCAACGGATGGGATTCTCCATTTTTTGGCAGGGTATTAGAAATTGACTGGAAACCAATAATCTCTGAAGTTAATACTAAAATTGCTGAAGATGGATATTCTTTATTTTCATTATTTTTTGGGTTGATGCTCATGAAAGGAATTCTGGTTAGTGCTGCAGGACCAGCTCCTAATTATGATATGCAAAAAATATTAGCTACAAAAAATCCAAAAGAAGCAGCAAAAATGAGTGGTTTTGTTTCAGTGGTCTTGAATCCGGTACGCTATTTAATGATCGCTGGCTTTGGTGTGTTAGCCATCATTTTTTATGATAAACTTGACCTGATTGTTGCAGGAAAAATTGATTTTGAACAAATCCTTCCTTCGGCTATTAATGAATTTGCACCAGTTGGTATTTTAGGATTATTGTTAGCAGGATTACTTGCTGCCTTTAATTCTACTTTTGCCGGCACGTTAAATGCTGCCCAGGCTTATGTAGTAAATGATATCTATTTAAAATATATTAATCCAGAAGCTCCCGACAAAAAAATCAAAATTGCGAATTATCTTATCGGTTTAATTGTAGTAGCAATTAGTGTGATTTTTGGTTTTTTTGCCAAAAATGTAAATAGCATTCTGCAATGGATAGTTTCAGGACTTTGGGGGGGATACCTGGCTGCAAATGTATTGAAATGGTACTGGTGGAGATTTAATGGACATGGATATTTTTGGGGAATGCTAACCGGAATAATTGCTGCGATGATTTTTCCTAAAGTTTTACCGCCTTTATTTCCTAGTATTCCTGAAGATATTATTTTACTCTACTTCTTCCCGGCATTTCTTGTTATTTCATTAATCGGTTGTGTTGCAGGAACCCTTTTTACAAATCCCACGGATGAGAATGTATTAAAGGATTTTTATAAAAAAGTTCGCCCATGGGGATTCTGGAAACCCATTCATGAAAAGGTGGTTGTAGAATATCCGTCATTTCAAAAAAATAAAAATTTTGGAATGGATATGTTTAATGTGGTGATAGGAACAATTGCACAAACAGGTTTGGTAGCAGCACCAATTTTCTTAGTAATTAAACAGTTCTATTCGCTTGGAATCTCATTAGCCATTGTAATAATAATTGGATTTATAATGAAGAAGACCTGGTGGGATAGGTTGGAAGATTAAAATAATATAGAATTGATAATGTATAATGTACAATGAAAAACGTAAAATGGGGAATTTTAGGATGTGGATGGATTGCTGATAAATTTGCAGAAGGATTAAAGTATGTAGATAACGCAACCCTATTCGCAGTTGCTTCACGAAATCTCGAAAAAGCCGAAAATTTTGGCAAACAATACCAAGCCATTAAAAAATATGGTAGTTATATAGAATTAGCAGATGATTCGGAGGTTGATATTGTTTACATTGCCACTCCTCACAACTTGCACTATGAAAATACCATCATGTGTTTAGAAAAAAAGAAAAATGTTCTTTGCGAAAAGCCCTTCGCCATGAATACATGGCAGGTTAAAGAGATGATTGCATGCGCAAAAAAAAATGATGTATTTTTAATGGAAGCAATGTGGACTAAATTTCTTCCTCATATAAATAAAACCATTGAAATTATTGAAAATGGAGATATTGGAGAACCAATGGTGATCATTGCCGATTTTGGTTCTAAACCAGCATATGATCCACAAAACCGGTTTTTTAATATAGCTTTAGGAGGTGGAGCATTACTCGATATTGGAATATATCCGGTTTTTCTTGCTCTTTTACTTTTTGGGAAACCTGATAAAATAACTGTAACTTCTAAAATTGGGGCGACGAATGTTGATGAAAGTTGCGGCATTATATTCTCATACAATGATGGAAGAATGGCTGTTTTGCATACAACATTTATGGCGCAAACTGAAACTGAAGCCCAAATTTATGGAACAGAAGGAAGTTTAAAGTTGAACAGAATGTGGTTTGTGCCCACTAATTTAGTGTATAAAAAAAACATGGGAGAACCAATGCCAATAAATGTTGATCATATAAGTAATGGCTATAATTACGAAGCTGAAGATGCAACAAAATGTATCCTTGAAGGAAAAAAAGAAAGTGATATAATGCCACTAAGTTTTAGTCTTGATCTTATTCAATTGCTTGATGCAATAAGGAAAGAAGGTGGAATTGTTTACCCCGAACACGACAGGATTTGATGTATAATGTACAATGTAAAATTTACAATTATATTAATTGTTAATTGAAAATATTCACATAAAGTATTTAAAACGCAACCAATAATAATCAATCCATAAATTATAATCTTGGCTTTATATGTTCACCAAATATTTTACATTATTAATTATTCATTTAAAATGATTTCTCCTTCCATAAAAAGTACTGCTTTCCCAGCAATTTCAACCCTGTCGCCCAGATTTTTACAAAATAATTCACCTGTTCGTTCAGAAAGTTGAAAAGCATGTAATTCATTTTTATTTAATTTTTCTGCCCAATATGGGATAAGGGTAGCATGTGCCGAACCGGTTACAGGATCTTCGTTTATACCTAGTTTTGGTGCAAAAAAACGGGAGACAAAATCACAATTGTTTCCTCTTGCTGAAATGATAACTCCATGGGTTGAACATTCAGCTAATATTGAAAAATCAGGCTGAACTGCCAATATTTCTTGTTCATTTTTAAATATGGCAAGTATATCTCTCGATTTTAAAACTTCTAACGGTTTAATCTTTAATCCCTTATCAAGTTTCTCAAACGACTCTATTCTTTCAGGCTTTCGTGATGGAAAATTCATGACAAATAAATCATTTTCTTTTCTTACAAATAAATCACCAGAATGCATGGAATGAAAATGAATTTCATTTCTATCGTACTGAAGAATTTCAAAAATCACAAATGAGGTTGCCAAAGTTGGATGGCCAGCTAAATCAATTTCTGCTTTTGGCGTAAACCAGCGAATTTCGAAAATGTCATTTTTCTTTACATAAAAAGCTGTTTCTGCAAGATTATTTTCCATAGCAATTTTTTGCATAAGATCTTCATCAATCCATTTATCTAGCGGACATACTGCAGCAGAATTTCCTTTAAAAACTTTGCTGGTAAAAGCATCAACCTGGTAAATTTTTATTTTCATTTATTCTATTTTATTTAATAATATTATGCGAAATTAATTACTAATTTCTAATATTTGGTAGAATCTGAATAAGTTAATAAATTAGGCATCTTAATAATATGGAATTATGATAATTGAAACCAGGGCCTTTGCAAGGGCAGGTTTATTAGGAAATCCTTCTGATGGTTATTTTGGTAAGACCATATCAGTTATTATTAAAAATTTTGGTGCACGTGTTACTTTGTATGAATCGCCCGAGCTTAAAATCAGGGAACAGGAAGAGGATACCAATATTTTTAGAAACATTTATCATTTGGTTGATTCAGTGAAACAAACTGGTTATTATGGAGGAATTCGACTGATTAAAGCTGCCATTAAAAAATTCTGGGAATATTGCTCAGAGCGTAATATTAAACTATCTAATAAAAACTTTACAATAAGATATAAAACCTCTATTCCACGACAAGTGGGACTCGCAGGATCAAGTGCCATCGTAACAGCAACTATGCGTGCATTAATGCGGTTCTATAATGTAGATATTCCATTACCGCTTTTCCCGAGTATAGTTCTTTCAGCTGAAATTGATGAATTAGGTATAAATGCAGGATTGCAGGATAGGGTAATTCAGGCTTACGAAGGTTGTGTTTACATGAATTTTGATAAAGAATATATTAACGAGCATAATCATGGAATATATGAAAAACTTGATTTCAAAAAATTACCTAAAATCTATCTCGCTTATAAAACTGATTTAAGTAAAGTATCAGGTGTCGTATTGAATAATATAAAACAACGATATGATAGTGGTAATCAGGATGTAATATCCATCTTACAGGAAATTGCAACTTGTGCAGAATTGGGAAAAATTGCAATTATTAATCAAGATTATGAGGAATTAGGTAGGTTAATAAATAAAAACTTTGATCTTCGTTGTAAAATAATGAATATTACTGAAAGCAATTATGAATTAGTCAATACAGCCAGGAATTGTGGAGCTTCTGCAAAATTTTCGGGCTCAGGTGGAGCAATTATTGGAGTCTATGAAGATGATGATATGCTTCGAAAACTAATTGTTGAATTAAAAAAAATAAATGCAAGGGTGATTAAACCATATATCTCTTAAATTTTTTATTATGATTAAAAAAGCTGTTATTCCTGCTGCAGGATTTGGAACCAGGTTTTTACCGGCTACCAAAGCCCAACCAAAAGAAATGTTACCTATTATTGACACACCGGTAATTCAATATGTTGTACAGGAATGTGTCGATTCCGGAATTGAAGATATTTTAATTATTTCCGGAAAAGGAAAAAGATCAATTGAGGATCACTTCGACAGAAATTTTGAGCTGGAAGAAAAAATAAAA
The DNA here is from genome assembly GCA_964496465.1 of uncultured Bacteroidales bacterium. GTDB lineage: Bacteria > Bacteroidota > Bacteroidia > Bacteroidales > CAYFUP01 > CAZBZX01. The sequence continues at coordinate 4,210 of CAZBZX010000147.1, read as the reverse complement.
GAAAAAGAAGATGAACTTCTATATAACCAGATTAAACATATAGAAGATATGGCCACCATACATTATGTTCGGCAAAAAGAATTAAATGGTTTGGGTGATGCGATCTATCATGCAAGACATCATTGTGGAAATGAACCATTTGCAGTATTATTAGGCGATACAGTTTTAGATGCAGTAATACCGGTTACTCAACAATTAATAGATATTTATGATCAGTACAATAGCACTGTTGTTGCTGTTGAAGAAGTGCCTAAAGACAGGGTTGATCGATATGGAATAGTTGGAGGGAACAGAATTAATGAAAGAATTATGGAATTGAATGAAATGATTGAAAAACCTGAAATTAGAAAGGCTCCATCTAATCTTGCCATTGCAGGAAGATATATATTAACGCCTGAAATATTTCCGGCTTTAGAAAAAACTACCCGGGGTAAAGGAAATGAAATACAACTTACAGATGCATTACGAATTATTTTAAAACAAGAAAAAATTATGGCTTATACTATAGATGCGAAAAGATATGATATTGGAAATAAATTAGACTTTTTAAAAACTACCGTTGAATTTGCATTAAAAAGAGAAGAGTTTAAAAAACCTTTTACAAAATATTTAAAAGAATTAGTAAAAAAATTATAGATATTTGTTAATGAAAAAAATAGTAGGTTTATTATTTGGTGGAAAATCTGCCGAGCATGAGGTTTCCATACAGTCTGCCAGATCAATATTTTCGGCCATTAATAAAGATAAGTATGAAGTAATATTAATTGGAATAGACAAAACTGGCGATTGGTATTTGGTTGATGAAGAATTTATGATTCAGCAAGGTAAAGTTGAAAATGCGACTTTGGAGATAAAACCGGAAAACAAAATTGCTTTAATTCCTGTAAATAATTCAAATCAGCTAATAAATCTAAAAACTAAAGAAAATCTTGGAAAACTTGATGTTATCTTTTCGATTATTCATGGAACCATAGGTGAAGACGGCAGTTTACAGGGATATTTTAATGTGTTAAATATTCCTTTTGTAGGTTGTGATGTTACTGGATCGGCAATTGGAATGGATAAAGATATTGCGAAGCGCTTATTAATTGAAGCAAATATTCCCGTTGCGGGGTATGTTTGTTGTGAAGAGTATGGATATGATTTTGAAAATTATATAGATGAAATCACTTCATTAGGATATCCATTATTTATAAAACCAGCAAATACCGGTTCATCTGTTGGTGTTAAAAAAGCTAGTAATCTGGAAGAATTAAAAAGTGCTATTGATTATGCTTTCAAATTTGATTCGAAAATTATTGTTGAAGAATTTATACAAGGTAGGGAAATTGAATGCTCTATTTTAGGAAATGATGAATTGATAGCTTCCGTTCCAGGTGAAATTATAGCAAAGCAAGATTTTTATTCATATGAAGCGAAATATATAGATGCTAAAGGAGCTGACTTAAAAATTCCTGCTGAATTAGATAAAAATATTATTCAAAAAATACAAAAATTAACGAAACAAACTTTTAAAACTTTATGCGGTAAAGGAATGGCCAGGGTTGATATGTTTTTAACTGAAGAAGGTGAAATCATTATAAATGAAATAAATACTCTACCCGGTTTTACAAATATTAGCATGTATCCTAAATTATTAGAACTAGATGATATTCCTTATAGTGATTTAATAGATAGATTAATTTCATTAGGAATTGAACTTCATAAAGCAAAGCTTGAAAAGGAAAGGAATTTTAAGAATTTATAAATTTATCGGATGTTTGATTAAAAAACTAATAAAATACTAGTTCCTATATTTAATTCAGATTTTAGCAGTACCTGTCCGCCATGCAAACTCATAATTTGCTTCACAAAGCTTAAACCAATTCCTGAGCCGTTTTCTTTAGTTGTATAAAACGGAATAAACACCTGTTCTGCTATCTCGGAAGACATTCCTTTACCGTTATCATTTATTTCTATTACTACATGGTTCGAAACATTTACATAACTTTTAAATATAATTTCATTGCTATCTTGACTTTCAAAAGCCTCTATCGAATTTTTAATAAGGTTAATAAAAACCTGCTCCAATAATTTAATATCTGCTTCAAGCTTTATGCTTTCAGGATATAACTCAAAATTTATATGAATTTTCTTTTTATTTAATTCTGTCTCAAACAGATAACACACATTTTTAAAAACAGATGATACAAATACATATTCGATATTTAGTTTAGGAATAAGTGTTAAGCTTCTGAAGTTGGTTACGAATTCTTTTAATCCAATGCTCCTCTCTTTTATAATTTGTATCCCCTTTAAAATATCTGATAAAACATTTTCCGATAATTCTTCTAAAGATTTTAACTCAAATTTATTATTCTCCTGATAAAGTAATTCGCTAATTGTATCAATTGATGAAGTCACTGGTCCGATGGAATTCATCACCTCATGCGTTAAAACTCGTATTAATTGCTGCCACGACTCAAGCTCATTTTCGTCCAGTTCCTTTTTTACATCTTGAAATGTGTAAATTTTCAATATTTTATCAAAATAAAGATATTCATGCAAGGTAATTGATAAAGGTAAAAAATAGCCCCCTTTATTTAATTTCAATAACAATTGCTTATTTGGCTGTAGTTTATTAATCTTCTGAAAAAATTCAACAGAAACATGTGATAAATCTTCCCATTTTTCAATTCTTTTTAATCCTAATAAATCATTTGTAGCTTTATTTAATAATTCAATTTTTTGATCAGAATCAATTCCTATTATTCCTATGCTTAAATTGTCAACTACATATTTAAAAAAATGAGATTGCTTTTCGTTATCAATACGTAAATGTTGCATTTTATGACTCAGTCTTTCAAGTGTTTGCATCAAATTTTTAAACGATTTCTCCTTGTTTTTTAATTGAAAAGAAAAACTTGTATCGTCATTTTCAAGTGAAACAAAAAAATCATTTATCCTTTCGTTTGTTTTATTTAAACTTCTGATCATTAAGATAACCTGTATTATTATTAACCCAAGTAGATTAATAGTTATTAGCCAATCGTTTACTTTAAAATATAAAATTCCCAGAAGCAAACTGGTTAATGTTATGAATAAAGTCCTTATTATAACATTAATGTATAAATTTTTATAAACCATATTTTTCTATTTTTCTATATAAAGTTGGCCTGCCTATTTTTAATTCTTTAGCTGTATCAGAAATATTATAGCTATTTCTGACTAAAGCATTTTTAATAAGTAATTTTTCACCATCTTCTAAGCTAATGATGTTATTTTCAAAAATTTCGAGTTTATCATCCTGTGGTAAAAAATGAAAATCCTCAGCATTAATTATATCCGAGCTTGATAATATAACAGCCCTTTCAATAGTATGCTTCAATTCACGTACATTTCCCGGCCAATGATAATTTTTAAGTTTTTTGATTGCTGCAGCATTGAACTTTATCATTGGTTTATTATATTTTTGAGAATATGATTTTAAAAAACATTCTGCTAATAAAATTATATCATCTTCCCTATCGCGCAATGGAGGTAATTCAATTTGAATAGTATTTATGCGGTACAATAAATCTTCCCTAAAAATACCTTTTTCAACCATTGAGGCAATATTTTTGTTCGTAGCAGAAATTAACCTGATATCGATTGGAATTTCTTTATTTGAGCCTATCGGGACAACCTTTCTTGATTCTAAAACGCTTAATAATTTTGCCTGAAGGGTTAAAGATAAATTTCCAATTTCATCCAAAAAAATAGTTCCTCCATCGGCATTTATAAATCTTCCTGTTCTGTCTTCCTTAGCATCAGTAAAAGCCCCTTTTTTATGGCCAAACATTTCACTTTCAAATAAATTTTCATGTAAAGCACCTAAATCAACAGTTATGAATATTTCATTATTCCTTTTAGACTGTTTATAAATTTGTCGGGCAATTAATTCTTTGCCGGTTCCATTTTCGCCGGTAATTAAAATATTGGCTTCTGTTTTAGCAACTTTTGAAATAGTCTCCAACACTTCTTTCATTTTTTTTGAATTTCCGGTTATTAACTGGAAATGCCTGTCAATATCAGAATTTATAAGTTGCTGCTGATTCTCAAGTTTTAATACCTTTTGCTGCGAATTCCTAAGTTTTAATCCAGTTTCAATTGTGGCTAATAGTTTATTATTATCCCATGGTTTAGCAATAAAATCAGTAGCACCTTCTTTCATCGCTCTAACAGCTAATTC
>CAZBZX010000146.1:0-9792 GCA_964496465.1 uncultured Bacteroidales bacterium | reverse complement strand
CGGATCCATTAGTTTTAATTTATACAATACTAACAGGTAATACGAAATAATCAATTTCCATGTAGATAGTAATCCATTATTATAAGCCCTGCGTATAAGCGCCTCTCCACTATTTATTTTTAATATGGTTTTATCAAGATCGAAAAAGACAGCATATCTCATTTCATACAGATTAATTTATTCTGAAATAGTGATTTCCTGATGGGTTGTAAATAACATTCATAGCATTTGGTAAAATACTTATATCGAAATGTTTTGAGTAATGTAATTCACCATCCAGGTGAAATGGCGCTTTCTGGTTGAATTCGATTTCAATCTTAGAGGTTTGATAATAGTTCACTTTTTTATTCTCCAGATGCGTTCCTTTGGGTACTTTTGGCAACAGCATAAAACGTTCAGGAATGGAAAGCTTTTTTACCATGCAAACGTCAAATAATCCATCGTTTGCAATAGCTTTAGGTGTAAGAAAAAACCCACCGGCAAATCGCCTACCTATGGAAACAGTGTTAATGAAACAATCTGTTTCATGGTTGGCTTCTGCTGATAAAACGGTCATTTCTTTTTCTTTATATAGCAATATTGTTTTTATAATTTGATATAGGTATTTATTTTTCCCACCTTTCTTTACTTCACCTGGTTCAGTATAGTTTTCAGCAGCTACCTGTGCATCGAATCCTAAACCCATACCATTAATGAAAGGTAATCCATTGCATATTCCTACGTCCATTAAGCATGTATTTTTTTCAAAAAACAATTCCCAATGTTCATCTTTAAAGCGATCGGGGAATCCTAAAATCTGAATAAAATCATTTCCTGTGCCTGCAGGAACAATACCTATTGTGACATTTTTTTCATGTAAAAGTGCTGAGGCAATTTCATTAATTGTTCCATCTCCACCAACACCAATAATATATTTCGAGCCATTTTCAGCGTGTTGTTTGGCCAATTGTCCAACATGGCCCCTTCTTTCGGAAAATACGACAGCAGCGCTAATAGAATATTTACGTATCATTTCTTCTAATTTAGAAGTCAACGTTTTAGCGTAACCGCTGCCCGCTACTGGATTAATAATAAATACCCATTCTTTGTTATTTAATTTCTCCATATATTAATTTTTGGTAATTCCATTAATATGATCATAAATAATTTCCTGATTCAATAATATTTTTCACTTCTGTTATAATATCATCATCGGTTTTTACCTTCATGTAAATGGGATTTATTGGTTTATTTATAACAACACTAATCTTAGCGTTAAAATTAATATAAAACCGGTTTTTGGGTTTCAAGGCATAGAATCCATTAAGCGTAACAGGAAGTATATCAGCATCTGCAGCTCTCAAAATATATATAAAACCTCTATAAAAATTATCCATGCTTCCGTTAAGTGTCCTGGTACCTTCCGGGAAAATGGCAATGGTCTGATGTTTTGATTTTTGGATAATCTCATCAAGCATTTTCCTGGTATTTTTAACATTTGTTTTCTTTACAGGTATATAGTTAGTCATTTTCAGAATTTGTTTAAATACAGGGATTTTCATCAAGCGTTCATGACCAAGCCAAGCTGCATCAGGGTAAAATGACATTATTGCCATAATATCAAATAAACTTGCATGATTAGCAATAATTATATATCGTTTATTACAAGAAATATTTTCAATACCATAAACTCTCAATTTTTTACCTAGAATCCAAAATGCCGATTTAGCCCACAAACGCACTAAATATTTTACAATTTTTTTAAAATGAAAGTATGCAAATGGTAAGATAATAATAACCACTATTGCCGTTTGAATATATAACAAAGCAAATACCGGAATTGAAATGAGATTATAATATCGATTTCTCATACTAAAAAATAAGATGCAATATACATTTTTTTACTTTTCCTATATTACATCTGTTATTCTTTGTCCATCATTTCTAAAACCTATTAATCATTTGATGCAGGTTTATCATGTCTTATTACTTATTGACAAAAGTAATATTAAAATATTTTTCATAAAATGAAGAAATTATAGTATTCAACATTCTATATTTTTGATAATCTTAATAAAATAACACCATGAACTGGAATTACATCATTAAAAAGATTATTTTTTGTATTTCCTAAGTCCTCTTTTTTCCATAAATCACGGACTTTAAAATTATTATCATTTAAAATAAAGTTAAAATGCTCCCAGTTAATTTTAATCGGTACTTCACGATCAGAGTTATTAAAAAAGCATACTGCAAAATCTCCGCCTTCAAGCTCTTTTATATATATCTGTTTTCCGGGATGATTCATATACAGGTAACCTTGCTTACCAAGCAGATCCTGATCAATGGCAATTACTTCTTTGTTTGTTAATATTGAAAGAATTTCTGGTGTCATAATTCTTAAATCATTTCCAGCCATCAAGGGTGATGCTAGCATACACCAAAGGCTAAAATGAGCTTTAGATTCTTCCTTTATTAATCCTTCATTTCCAACTTCAAGCATATCAGGATCATTCCAGTGACCTGGTCCTGCATATTTTTCCAGTCCTGTTTGCATGCGAAGTATAGTTTCCCAGCCTAAGGAATATGTCTCCTGGCAATTAAAACAATCTGTTATATCACCTGTAGTTCGCCACAAATGTCCAATATCTTTGGCCCATAGCCATGGTTTAGTATCGCCCCATTCACATAAACTAAAAACAACAGGTCTGCCAGCTGCAAATAAGGCATCACTCATTGTTTTATAGGTTTCTTCCGAGTTTGCATTACCATGATAACACCAATCATATTTTAAAAAGTCAACACCCCATGAAGCATATGTAATTGCATCCTGAAATTCATATCCCCTTCCACCTGGATAGCCATTACATGTTTTAGTACCTGCACAATTATGAATCCCAAATTTCAATCCCTTTGAATGAATATAATCGCCAAGCGCTTTCATACCACTTGGAAATTTTTTCGGATCAGGAACTAATTTTCCATCTTTATCGCGCGAAAGTGCTTCCCAGCAGTCATCAACAACTATATATTCATAACCAGCATCTTTCATACCTGATTTTACAACAATATCAACGGTTTCTTTTATTAAATCTTCTGATATTTCGCATGCAAAGGTATTCCAGCTGTTCCATCCCATAGGTGGTGTTAAAGCAAGATTTTCAAACTTTTGAGCACTTATAGTGCATGTAAAAATTAAGGCAGTTATTACAAATTTTCCTTTCATATTATACTAATTTTAATTTTTCTTCAATAATTATTCAATTCTTGAATACATATAAAGCAAGCTATCCAAAAAATATTCATCATAACCGATCAGCCAAAGATTGTTTTTCTGCATTCTACTTATCGTAAATATTTTATTTTCCCATTCATTAATAGGTTGCAGGGATATTATATTTTCCGACTCACCTTCAATTGACCATATTCCGAATGAAGCTAAAGAATCATCCAAATAATTTTCAAAAGTTTCATTATAAAAGTATTCAATCTTCTGTGACTTATTTATTTCAAAATAAGCCTCAGAATAATCTTCTCCCTTGCTTTCAACTTTATCAAGCTGCCAAATTCCTATAATCCTTTGCTTTGGATTACGTATACTGATAAAAGTATCATCTTCGTATACCCTGCAGGAAGATACTATAATAATCAAAACAATTAAAAATATTTTATTCAGCTTAATCAAAGTCAATTATTAAAAATTTAATATTTTTATATCAACTACTATGGTAAACAAATTTATGCTAGAATTAATTAATTCAGGTAATATAATTAAAAAAATTCAAATCATAATATGTATGATTTTATTACCATTTTTATTAAATGCAGAGATAGCCATTCAAATTGGGTATTCCTTATCTTCCGTTTCACCCCGTGGGTTTAGTTTATTCACCAATTCATATAATGGTTATCATAATTCAGAATTAAGTAAAAAAATTGATGTATTTAAACCTGGCAGTGGTTTTAATATAAATATTAATTATCTTTTTAATGAGTACGGAATGATAAATTTTGGATATAATTACAATTCATCTAGTACCATAGCCACTTTTGTTAATGGAAATTCTAGAATTTTCGATCAAACATTGTCCTATTTAGAATTTGAAATTGGTGGGGGTAAAAAAATTAATAAAATTGGCATTTATAGTGGTATTGGAACACTTTATGGAATAAGTACTATTGATTCCTATTATAAATATAATAATGGAAACCTTAATTTTGGAACTGGTTATTTTCTTAATGGCAAATATAAAGGTAGATTTAAAGCATTAACTTTAGCTATAAAATCAACTTATGATTTATCGGATAAGCTTAGTATTTTCATTAAACTTACGGGTTTTCATTATATAAAGCCTAAATCCTATCAAGATAAGGATGCCAGTAAGATATTTAAAAATCCCAAAAGCAACTATATATCAACCGATTATCAGCATTTTTTTGAAATTTATAATCATTATAATGATACTCCCGAACAATATCAATTAAAATCAGATATTAGAGGAATCAGGAGTTTGATTGGTTTTCAATACTATATTAAATGAAGTATTACGAACTTGTAATATTATTTTCAATTATTATTTTTTCCGGGTGTTCTAAAGAAAATCAAAACATACGGAAGCTAGAAGGAACCTGGAATATTGAATACATTGAAGTGTATCAACCCAATCTTATTGATAATACTCTTGAAGTAATTGATATTATAAATGACATGGGCAGTGTTGATTTTACAAACAATAAAAATAATAATAAAAAAGATGACGATTATCCTTTTACGAATAGATGCGTATTTAAAGGAAGCGGAATTCCTCCAAATTCAATAATTAATATTGCCCAATATAGTGATGACATATACTGGAGTATTGAAACAACTAAAAGAAATAATATTTCGAGAATGCAATTGATGACCGCCGGTGGCACTAATATTTTTAATTATGCAACTTATACTATTGAATGGATAAACGATAATGAACAATTATGGTATTACTATTCAAGTGATAATAATGGGTATGATAATGTTTTAATTTACCAGGAGGTTTGGAAGCTTAAAAAAAATTTGATTTGAAATAATGCAGCTTGTGATTAATGATAATAATTAATAAAATACTTTAAAAATTTATAAATCAATTATTTATAAATGTATAAATAAAAAATACTTATAAATGCTACATTTTATTTGTAATTAAATCTAATGTTGCTATTTTTGCAACTCGAATTTTTGAGGCAGATTCAGTAGCTCAGCAGGTAGAGCACATCCCTTTTAAGGATGGGGTCCTGGGTTCGAGCCCCAGCTGAATCACGACTAAAAAACGGTAGCATTATTTTGTTACCGTTTTTTACATTTTACGCTTTGGGAACATAGAATTTTATTATAGTTCCTTTATCAACTTCACTTTGTATTGTAAGCTTTTCCCCGTCTTCTTTCTTTTCAAACTCATTTACATTAATGCTTTTTAATATAGTAATCTCGCAGAAACCTTTAATCCTCTTTACATAGGAGATAATTCGGAGCTTAAACTGATAAGTTATATGATTTATATCATTATGAAAATGAAAATTTGGATGCAACTATTTTGTAACTTCTAAATTTCCAATTAGTTGATTTATAGAATCTATGTTATGTTTTTGTAAGTAATCATGCAAACCATTAACAATTTTTAAAGTAACCTGGGGATCAATAAAATTTGCAGTTCCAATTTGAATTGCAGTTGCACCAGCCAATATAAATTCAATTGCATCTGAAGTATTCATAATACCGCCCATTCCAACAATTGGAATTTTAATTGCGTTATAACATTGCCAAACCATCCGGAGTGCAACTGGTTTAATTGCAGGGCCAGATAAGCCTCCTGTAATTGTAGATAATAAAGGTTTTCTTGTTTCTGAATCAATAGCCATACCCAAAATTGTATTAATTAAAGAAATACAATCAGCTCCTTCACCTTCAACAGCTTTAGCAAATTCAGTAATATCAGTAACATTTGGCGATAATTTTACCATTAGAATCTTTTTATATGCCTTTCTTACTTGTTTTGTAACCTCCATAGCCGATGGACAATGAGTACCAAATACCATTCCCCCTTCTTTTACATTCGGGCAGGAAATGTTTAATTCGATTCCTGGAATATTATTCAATTCATTTAACTTTTCAGCAACTTCAACATATTCATCTATTGTTGATCCTGAAACATTAACAAAAATATTTGTATTTAAATCTTTAATAGTCGGATAGATTTCTTTTATAAAATGGTCAACTCCTTTATTTTGGAGTCCAACGGTATTTAACATACCTGAAGGGGTTTCAGCCATTCGTGGATATGGATTTCCTTCCCTCTTTTTTCCTGTAGTTCCTTTAACAACAATACCCCCTAATTGATTAAGGTCAATAAAATCCTCAAATTCAACACCATAGCCAAATGTCCCCGATGCCGTTAACACAGGATTTTTAAAATCTAAATTGCCAATATTTACACTTAAGTTAGCCATGTTAAATCTTTAATATTAAATACCGGACCTTCAGTACAGGTGCATTTATTGCCATTCTTAGTTTCTACAATACAACATAAACATGCCCCAATACCGCAAGCCATAAGGTTTTCAAGAGATACTTCACATTCAATACCTTTCTTTACAGCATATTTAGCAACTGCTTTCATCATTGGTTCTGGTCCGCAAGTAAATATCTTTGAAAATTTAATATTTTCATTCCATAAAATCTTACTATGTATAACAAAACCTTTGTCACCTGCACTTCCATCTTCAGTAGTAATATAAACGTCTCCATATTTCTTGTATTCATCAACGCGTAATAAATGATTTGCAGTGCGACCACCTATTATTATTATAGGTTTAATCCCATTATTAGCCATTTCACGGGCCAAGAATAACAGTGGCGCAACACCACACCCACCACCTATTAGCAGATAATTAGCTTGTTTAATAGGAAGTGAATATGAATTTCCTAAAGGAAAAATAGTGTTAATGGTATCTCCAACAGATAATTGACTGAGTTTTTTAGTTCCAGGACCAACAATTTGAACAAGAAATGATACAGTGTTTTTAGAATAATTAACATCATGAATGGATAATGGACGGCGTAAAAAAGTATCTTTACTATCATCTATTAACACTTCAACAAACTGCCCAGGAAACATTTTTGGGAAATCTTCAGATATTGTAGTGATAATAAGAAAAAATTCGTTATTCAACCGCTTAAATTCAATTATCTCAAGGTCTCGTATTATCTTTTTTGATAACATTATACAATTTTATGTGAAAAACAAAAATAATATATATAATGTTATTTTTTTGACTTTGGAATATATTCTTTGAACGAAGAGTCATTATAAAAAATAATAATCCTCTCAATATCAGTATTTTGAAAAGATTTGTTTTTATCAACAGCAGTGTTAACTTCTTCAGATTTAATTTCTTCAGTATTTATTGAAGATTTATCCGAGATTTTTAAATCTGGTTCATCATTTTTAAAAGAATTAACTGCTTCATTATTTTGAGTATCAAATAAAGTTGCTTGTTTTTGAGATTTATACATCGTTCCCTTGCCAATAATAAGCCATTCAGCATTTAAATGAGGAAAGTTTGATAATACTTTAGCAATAAAATCAAATCCAGGTTTGTTTCTTCCAGACAGCATATGTGATATGCTTGAAGGCTGAACATTAATGATATCAGCTAGTTTAGCTGATGTTAAATTTTCTTCACTCATAAATTTAATCATTCTATCCTTCATGATTACAAATGTAAAAATAATTTTGTTTACTTTTGTAACTATTATTACATTACATATGTAATTATATAATTAAAATAGTAATTTTAATCGAATTTTCAATCTATATCCAGAATGAACATAAATATCCTGAACTTCGTATATATTTTGCAAGTATTATTGTAATTATTCTAATAAAAACAAGTATTTCATAACTATATATGAATTATAAGTGATAAAATAATTAAAATATAAATTAATACATTAAATATTCATAATATAATACTGATATTTAACTACTTAATACTAAATATTGTATAATTAATACAGAAAATATATAAATTATATTAAATTATCTTTAACTATTAATTTAAATATTGCTTATAAATAATTGATTATTAGATTATAATGAATAATGTTTATATTTATACATAAAAAATGTAATGAGATAATTTGTGTTTTGTAAATTTGGTTACATTTGTAATATATTGTTAGATAATAATGCATTTAATTCAATAAATAAAATGATTACATTTGTAATGTAAGGATATTTAATCAAATTTTCCAATTATTAGAAATAAAAAATAGATAAGTAGTAATTTTTAAAATTTAACTCGCTGAGAATTGAATATTTTATTTTCTATTATGCCTATGTAGAAAATATTTAATTTATGATAAGATAATAATTAGTTCTATTTGGAAATTATTATCCATAAAACCCTCCTATTGTACAATAAATATTTTCTGGTTGCCAATTCAATTTTTCACCAACATACATTCTTCCAGATTCATTATATTTAATAAAACCTGATTTAATTAAATAGTTGATTGCCTCGCTATTTTTATCTGGGATTGCAGATTTCCGATTTGGAAACAAATGCTTATACCTTAATAATTCTAATCCGAGTTCAACTGAACATGATAGAATTGCACCATTTCCTAGTATTGGCAAATAAAATGCCAATACATTTGAATCGTCTTTCTTAGTTATAACCATTGATTTTTCAATGACTTCATATGTTAACAAATTTCTATTTTCCGCTGTAATTTGATAGTCCAGTTCTAATAAGGATTCTGTATTTTCTTTCTTAAATGGTTTTATATTATACTTTGATTTATATGAAGTTAGATTGCCTTGAAAATATAAATAACTTATTTCCGTTTTAAATCCAAGTTTTGGATATAGCATAGCACCATCTTTGGATGCTATTAATAGTTGTGTTTTACATTTTTTATCATCTAGAGTATTCATGCAAGCTTCTGTTAACCTATAACCAATACCTTGCCTTCTAAATTCCTTAGAAACAATAATATGTGCCAGCCAACCGGTACCTGAATTTAAAATTGCACTCGCAACCCCAACAATCTTTCCTGATTTAACAGCACATATCGGAAAACAAAATGATGATTTAATATATAATTCAAAATAATAAATAATATTTGGCCAATCCTGAGGTTGTAAGGATTGAATTTGTTGAAGGTCGCTTTCTTTAATTTCCCTAATTTCCATTTTATTCTTTTTTTATACCATATAGATCATAGGTTTCAGCTTCAGTAATAACTATATCATAAAACTCGCCTATTTTTATCTTTTGAGCTTTTATTAATATCTCGCCGTCAATTTCCGGTGAATCACACTGAGTTCTACCAATAAAAAACTCTCCTTCTCTCCTGTCAATTATTACTTTGTAGATTTTTCCAACTTTTTGATTATTTAACTTCAATGATATTTCTTGCTGAAGTTGCATCACTTCATTAAATCGTTTTTGTTTTATTTTATCCGAAATGTTATCTTCAAATTCTTTGAATGAGTACGTATCCTCTTCATGAGAATACTTAAATACGCCAAGTTTATCAAAATTAGTATCTTTTACAAATTGAATTAACTCTTTAAAATATTGATCTTCCCCGAAATGGATCATAGGGATAAGATGTATTTTCTTACCCCCATCATTATTATATTCAATAATGTTTGAATAGACTGCATTGTCTTTAATCTTAAGAAATTGAGTGTTTTGTATTGTCATAGAATTACCTAAATATATTGCTTCTTATGAATATAAAAATCTTAAACTAAACAATAATGTTAT
>CAZBZX010000145.1:0-9808 GCA_964496465.1 uncultured Bacteroidales bacterium | reverse complement strand
TTTTCGGGAAAACCTAAAAAAAGTGGCCGGAATTTTCTTCCGACCACTTCTGGGTGATTACCGGCCTTTTATTTTTTTTGAGATTTCTTTCAGCATTATTTCAGTTATAGTATGTAAATCATGTTTTGTATCAAATTTCCAGTCTTGCCTTGCACTGGAGTCATTTATGCTTGTTGGCCATGAATCAGCAATATCTTGTCTGAAATCAGGTTTGTAAAAAATTTTAAAATCAGGTTTATGTTTTTTAATTTCATTGGCTAATTCTTCAGGAGTAAAGTTTAATCCACCAATATTGTAACCAGTTAATACCGATAATTTTTTTGCGGGAGCATGCATTAATTGTATAGTAGCATTTATAGCATCTTCCATATACATCATTGGCAAACGGGTATCCTTTTTTAAAAAGCAATCGTAATAATTCTTTTTAATTGTTTCATAAAACATTTCAATTGCGTAGTCGGTTGTTCCACCTCCCGGTTCTGTTTTAAAACTTATAAGACCTGGAAACCGAAGACATCGAACATCTAATTTATATCTATGATAATAATATTCACACCATCTTTCACCGGCAATTTTAGTAATACCGTACACTGTATTTGGCTCCATTAATGTTAATTGCGGGGTGTTAATTTTTGGGGTCGTATTGCCAAAAATAGCAATAGAGCTAGGCCAGAAAACCTTTTTTACATCCTCCACCATTCGGGCAACTTCAAGAATATTCATTAAGCTATCCATGTTAATATTCCATGCCTGTACAGGTATTTTTTCAGCATTTCCGGAGAGTACTGCTGCTAAATGGTAGATCTGAGTGATTTTATGACGAATTACAAAATGAATCAGGCTTTTATCATCAAGTACATCTAAAACCTGAAATGGTCCTTCACCTAATAATCCAACTGAAGGTTGCTTAATATCTGTTGCATAAACATTTGCATTTCCATGAATTTTTCTAAGTTCTGGAACCAATTCAGAGCCAATCTGACCTGCTGCACCAATTACCAATATTCTTTCCATTTTATTATAAATATGAAATAACCAATAAAGCTACTAAATTAGTGAATAATGAATCATTTATGTAAAGTTAACAATACTATTGTGAAATGTATTTTTTAACAATTCCAAAAAGGGATTCTACTTTAATTGGTTTAGCTATATAATCGTCGAAACCATTTTCTAGTATCTCGCTTTTATCTGTTTCATGAGCATAAGCAGTAATTGCAATAGCCGGGATATTTTTATGTTTTTTTCTAATTATTTTTAAGGCTTCAATTCCGTTCATTACAGGCATTTTAATATCTAATAACAGAATCATATTTTCTGTTTCAGTTACTTTTTCCATAAAATCAACAGTTTCTTTACCATCTTTTGTCCAAATTATTTGAGCTTTTGTTGGCTGAAATATTTTTTTAAGAAGCTGGAAATTCATCGGCTCATCTTCTGCAATAAGAATTTTAATGTTTTCCAATGCAGGATTTTCAATTTCTTCAGTAACAATTTTATATTCTTTCATTGTTGACTGATATTCATGAGGCAATGATAAATAAAAAGTTGTGCCTTTCCCTATCTCAGATTCTAACCAAATATTTCCTCCCATTAATTCAACCAAATTTTTACATATAGTGAGACCTAACCCAGCACCTCTATATATTTTTGTTTTAGTATCTTCAATTTTATGAAAATGATCAAAAATGCTATCAAATTCCTGTTTGTCTATTCCAATTCCACTATCAGAAACGAAAAATCTGGCTTGATTCATTAATATTTCATATCCGAATTTAATAAATCCTTTTTCTGTATATTTTAACGCATTGCTTAATAAGTTTATAATTATTTGTTTAAATCTTGTTGAATCATTATTAATTATTAGTTTTTGTTTACCAGGAGGTTTAACAAATGTAATTTCAATATTTTTCTCATTTTTTATTTGAAAATAATTTTCAAGTTCGTTTAAAACCATATCAACATCAAACAGAGATTTTTTAATACTTACCTGGTTAGATTCAATAAGCGAAATTTCCAATAAATCATCAATTAATACTAGCAAAGAATCACAATTTGAATTGATAGAATTAATAAAAAACTCTTTTTCACTTTCATCAATTCCTTGTGTTTTTAATAATGAAGAAAATCCAACAATAGCATTCATTGGGGTTCGGATTTCATGCGACATATTTGCTAAGAAGGCAGTTTTCAATCGATCTGATTGTTCTGCATGAACTTTAGCTTCTTCTAACTCAGCAGTGCGCTCATTTATTAATTGCTCGAGGTTATTACGATGTTTTGCTAGTTCGGCATTTTGTATGGTAATTTCTTCTTGTTTTTCTTCAAGAATTGAATTTGTTGCTTTTAATTCTTCCTGACTTTCTTTAAGCTGAGCATTTTGCATAATGATCTCTTCCTGTTTTTCTTCAAGAAGGGCATTCGTTTGCGAGAGTTCTTCAGTACGCTCTCTCACTTTATTTTCCAGAACGTGTTGTTGTTGTTTTAAAATTCTAACTCGTAGCTTATATATCGAAAGAGTAATAAAAATTAGTAATCCTGCTAATCCAAACTTAAACCAAAAAGTATCATACCATGGCGGTAGTATGGTGATCTTTAATGCAACCCCTTCTTCATTCCATATTCCATCATTATTTGATCCCTTTACCCTAAAAATATAATCTCCCGGGTTTAGATTTGTATAAGTTGCTTCTCCTCTGTTTCCTGAATATATCCAATCTTTATCAAAATTCTCCATCATGTATTTGTATTCATTCTTTTCAGGAATAGTAAAATCCATTGATGAAAAATAAAAAGTGAGAACGGATTGGTCATAATCTAATGTAATTTCTTTCGTTAGGGAGATTTGTTTTGTTAATGGCGATCCTTTAATCCCTATTTTTACAGGGGAATTGAAAATATGAAGATCAGTTATAAGTATTTTGGGAATATTCAGATTTTTAATAATTTTTTCAGGATAGATAATATTAAATCCTTTTGTCCCGCCAATTAATATTGCTCCATCCGATCGTGTAAATGCGCTTCTTTGAATGAATTCATTGCTTTGTAATCCATCATCCTTTGTAAAATTTGTATAGGTATTATTTATATAATCAAATTTACAAACTCCATGATTTGTGGTTACCCATAAAATTTCAGAATGATCAAGTGTAAGTCCATTAATTACGTTATTAGGTAATCCATCTTCAATAGTATATCGCTTAAAATTATTAGTCAAAGGATTGAATAAATTTAATCCTTCTTGCGTAGCGATCCAAACCATACTATCATTTTGAATTAAAATGTCCCTAACACTTGGATGGCAAAGACTATTCGAATCATCTGGATTAAACTCATAAGTAACAAAACTTTCATCTTTTGGATCAAATATATGAAGCATATTAACTTCTCCTAAAAATAAACGACCTTTTGAATCTTTTTTGATAACAATAATCATATTTGTTTTTACTTCACTATTCCTTGAGTCATAATTTATAAATCTGTTTTCTTTTTTTATAAAATGAATTAATCCGTTCTCAAAACTTCCTAGCCATAAATCATCATTGTCGTCAACTTCAATTGCAAAAATATTATTATCTTGTAATCCGTCTTTTTCTTTTGAGTAGGATATGAATTTCTTTTGATTGCTCTTGAAACAGATAAGATCACCAGCCCATGTTCCCAGCCATAAATTCTGATCAGAATCTTCAGCTAAATCTATAATAGCATTACTGCTAATATCAGAATTATTCATGTCATAATGAATAAACTTATTTGTTTTATCATTAAATAAATTTAAACCTCCACCATCTGTGCCTAACCAGATTCTTTTTTTTGAGTCTTCAATAAAACAAGTAACAGCTGGGTGACTTAAACTTTCGGGGGCCCCTCGTAATTTAGTAAAGGAAACAATACCCTGATCGTATTTTGAGGCAACGTTGATCCCTCCGGCAAATGTGCCTATCCATAAATTTTCTGTTTTATCCTGATATATAACTTGAACTGATTCATTATTTAAGCTTTTAGGATTATATTCATCAATACCATAATGCCAAAATCTGTTGTTATTTTTATCATACAAATTTACGCCACCATTATCGGTACCTATCCAAAAGTATCCCTCATTATCAATACAAAATGATTTTACCCAGTTAGTTGAAATGCTTGTTTCGTCATTTGGATCATGCTGATAATGAGCAATCTGAATATCATTCTTATCAGATGTGTTTTCGCAACAATATAATCCGGTTTGGCTGCCAAACCATATATTACCCTCATTATCCTCTATCATCTCAGAAAAGTATGTCCCGGTTATATCCCTGCCATTTTTTGTAGAAGTTATATGATTATAAATTTCTGCTTTTGGATTAAAAATATTTAAACCTTTACGTGTTGTAATCCAGAATCTGTTTTTTTTATCAATTAAAATTGACTCAACTAAATCAAAACTAATGCTTTTCGGATTATTAGGATCATAAGAGTATTGTTTTATTCTATTATTTTTTCGATCAAAATATACAAGACCATAATTAGTTGCCAGCCATAAATTATTAATTGAATCTTCAACTATTTTTAAGATGGTAAACCTTGTATTTTTAAAAGGTGAATTTTCTTCTCTGTTAAAATCTATAAAATAGTCATTGTTTCGGTCATATAAACACAAGCCCTGCAAAGTGCCAAAAAATAAATTTTTATTTTTATCTTCATATATAGTTCTAACGGCATTATATGATAAACTATGTGGATCATCAGGATCGGTTTTATAAATTACAAAATGTTTTCCATCGTAACGGTTTAGTCCATCGTAAGTGCCTATCCATAAAAATCCCATATAATCTTGATAAATGCACATAATTGTTGATGATGAAAGTCCATCATCAGCAGTAATATGTTTAAATTGCAATGATTTTGGTTGAGAATAAATAGTTACTTTAATAAAAGTAAAAGAGAAAACTATGAAGAAATAGTATAGTATATTCTTGTTCATCTAACAAATGTTATAATTAAAAAATTAAGAACAGAAATGTGACTATATTGTAAATTTAACTAAATTATTGGACAAATAACAGATATAATTTATATCATATTATTATAGTTTTCATGATCATTATTTAATTATTTGTAAGTATACTTTGTTAATTTATAGTGAGAACTTATGATAAATCTATATTTTTGCATAAACATAATTTTATGGAGAAGAAAGTAAGAGTGCGATTTGCACCCAGCCCAACAGGTCCTTTGCATATTGGTGGAGTTAGAACAGCTTTATACAATTATTTATTTGCTAAAAAAAATAAGGGTGAGTTTTTATTGCGTATTGAAGATACTGACCAAACCCGCTTTGTGCCAGGAGCAGAGGAATATATTATTGAATCATTAAAATGGTGCAATATACATATTGATGAAGGAGTAAATGTTGGAGGAGAATATGGACCTTACAAACAATCGGAAAGGAAAGATATCTATAAGAAATATGCTGAACAGTTGATAAATTCTGGAAATGCCTATTATGCTTTTGATACTTCTGTAGAACTGGAAGAAATGCGAAAAAGACAAGAGGTTGAAAAAGTTAGTTTTACGGGATATAATCATCAATCGAGGAAGAACATGAGAAATTCTTTAACGTTACCAGAAGAAGAATCAGGGGAATTAATAAAATCAGGTGATAATTGTGTAATCCGTTTTAAAATGCCTGAAAAAGGGGAGGTTGAATTTACTGATCTAATTAGAGAGAATGTAAAAGTTGAAATGGCTGCTCTTGACGATAAAGTATTGTTTAAGGCAGATGGTATGCCCACTTATCACTTAGCAAATGTGGTTGATGATTATTTAATGAAAATTACACATGTAATAAGAGGGGAGGAGTGGTTGCCTTCAACACCACTACATGTATTACTATATAAGGCATTTGGATGGGTAGAAGCGATTCCGGAATTTGCTCATTTACCACTATTATTAAAGCCCAGTGGTCAGGGAAAATTGAGTAAACGTGATGGTGATAAATTAGGATTTCCGGTTTTCCCAATGGAATGGAAAGATGAAAGTGGCGAAATATCAAAGGGATACCGTGAAGACGGCTATTTACCAGAAGCGTTTATAAATATGCTGGCTTTATTAGGATGGAATCCGGGAACAGAGCAGGAATTATTTACAATGGAAGAATTAATAGAAGCTTTTTCAATTGAAAAGGTGCATAAAGCAGGAGCGCGTTTTGATCCAGAGAAAGCTAAATGGTTTAATCATCAATATATTCAGCAAAAAAATAGTGCTGAATTAGCAGCTGAATTTCAGAAAGTATTAAATAAAAGAAATATTAAAGCTCCGAATGAAAAAATTGAGAAGATTGTAAGTTTAGTAAAGGAAAGAATAACATTTGTAACTGAATTATGGAATCAATCTTCATTCTTTTTTCTAGCTCCAGCCACATTTGATGAGCAGGCAATTAAAAAACGCTGGAAAGAAAATTCTCCTGAATTGATGAAAACTGTAATAACTATTCTTCAAAATACTGATCCTTTTAATGCACAAAATACAGAAGAAGCAGTTAAAAAATACATTGAGGAAAATGAATTGGGAATGGGAACTGTAATGAATGCTTTGCGATTATGTCTTGTAGGTGAATTGAAAGGGCCTCATTTATTTGATATTGTTGAAATTATTGGAAAAGATGAAGCAATACAACGAATAATGTTCGCTATAGGAAATATTAAGAAATAGGCAAGAAATTTATTTATAATGTAAAAAGAGTGGAGCCTTGTCTCTGCTCTTTTTTATGATTAGACTCTTTGCATAGTCAATTTATCTTCAAGAATAAAATATTTTTTATATAAATAGTGAATTTTATATTGGCAGTTGTCTTTGTAATAAAATTTAGAATTTAGGAATTTGAGTAAAAAAGAATTTCATCAGATTTTTAAAAAGTATTATCAGACGCTTTGTCGGTTTGCATATATTATTGCTAAAAGTAAAGAAATAGCTGATGAAGTTGTACAACAAACATTTATCTCATTTTGGGAAAACAGGAATTTTATAAATATTCATAAAGATCTAAAATCATATCTCTATACAATGGTAAAAAACGGGACATATAATTATTTAAAAAGTAACAAAATACGAAAGGATTATGAAAATGAATATGTATCATTTACTGTAAATAATGAGAAAACAGAAATTGATGATCAATTATTTAAGGAAAAACTGAAATGGGCAATTGAGCAATTACCGGAAAAATGCAGGATTGTTTATTGCTTAAAATATATGGAAGGTTTAACCTATGATGAAATTGCCAATTACCTTGATATTTCATCAAATACTGTTGATAATCATATTCAAAAAGCACTTAAAATGCTTAGAGAAAATTTGTACCGGTTTAAAGGAGAATTTTACAACAATTGAAAATATTGAACATGGCTGATTATAAATTAGAAATAAATAAAATAATTGAAAAAACACGTGAACTGGAAACTCCTGTTTTTAATGAAAAAAAGGCATGGACGAATATTACCCGTAAAACTGAAAATGAAAATAAATTGGTTTTCTTCTCAAATAAGGCTTTTAAATATGCAGCTATTGTTGTTTTAGGTTTGTTCATCGGGTTTTTAGTTCGCGAACTTAACAAACCAAAAAATGGTGATAAATACGTTGAGATAAGTGTTAAAAAGGGACAAAAAATCAATATTAATCTGCCTGACGGAAATAAAATATCTATCAACTCCAATTCAACTATTAAGTACCCCGCGAATTTTGAAGGAACAGATAAAAAGATTTTTATTGAGGGAGAAGCGTTTTTTGAATTTTCAGAGAATAATATAATTCCTATTTATGTAATTGTTAAGGATGTAATTTTACAGGGATTCAATTCTTCTTTCAATATTAAAACATATGCAAATAATACCAGTGCAGAAATAACAGTTACAAAAGGTTGGCTTACCTTAAACAATCCGAATGCAAATATAAGTGAATCAATAATTGAACAGGGTCAGACTGGCTATTATAGTGATGAATTACCACTGCTTGTATCTGATAATCAAAATAAGAATTTTTTAGCCTGGAAAACCGGTCAGCTTCATTTTGATGAAATGCCGCTTAAAAAAGTGGCTGAAACGCTGACTGAATTTTATGAAATACCGGTACAAATTGACGGCAGGATTAAATACTGCAATTTTTCATCAGATTATAATAATGTTGAATTAAAAAAAATAATAGAAGATATACAGCGCGCTTTAAATACGGATATTAATATTCAAAACAACAAAATCATCATTAGAGGAGATGATTGCTAATAAACTAAATTTTATAATTTAAATTAAGAAATCATGAAAACGATATGTTCACTTATTATTTTGTCACTTTTTTCATTACCTATATTTAGTCAATGCGATTTGGAATTGCAAGAGAAAATTGAAAAAGATATTGAAAAAGACAAAGCTACTTTTATGAGAAATTTTTCTGCGGATTTAAAAGGACAGGATGATCCTGTTAAACATAGTATGGTGCTATCAAAAAAAACCTGGTACCGTTTTTATATTTATGAGTCTACTAAATATGATGGTAAAGGTCATTTTGAATTGTACCAGGATGATCCCAATATTTTATTGGGAAGTACAATGAATAAAGCAACCGGAGAAAGGTTTACATCTATTGATTTTAAATGCAATAAATCAATGGAATATCATTTCTTTATAATAAAAGATGAAGGGGAGAGATATTGTGCTGAATTGGTTTTGGCTCATGTAGGTAAATTAAAAGATAAAGAGGATGTAAAATTCTTTGAAGACTCTCTTTTTAACAATGAAAAAGTATATTTTATTGTGGATGAAATGCCAGTTTTTAAAGAAAATAATAAAAATTATATGGATTTCAGGCAGTGGTTAGGTGAAAATATAAAATATCCTGAGGAAGCTGCAAAGCAAGGTATTGAAGGAAAAGTATTTGTTCAGTTTGTTGTGTCAGAAGAAGGAATTATAAAAAATGCGAGAATTGTTAGAGGCGTAAATCCTGTTTTGGATGACTATACAGTAGAATTAATTAAAAAGGCTCCCAAATGGGCAAAACCGGGTTACCAGGATGGGAAACCGGTAGATGTAGCTTTTACATTTCCTGTAACGTATGCATTGGAGAAAGAAAAGAAAGAATAATTTAATGACCTCACCCTAACCCTCTCCTGAAAGAGTAATTGCCTATTATATGGCACAAAATCATATCATTTGTTATACACCAATATATTCGTGAATATTTTGTATTGATTTTTATTGAAGGTGAAGTATTCCGCTGTAAAAAACTGAATAGCAAATCCTATCGATATGATTACAGCGGAAGATTTTGGCTGAGCCAAAACCCCGGACTACATGCGCTAAAAGCGCAATTGTCCGGGGATATAAATAGTTAGGCCCTTCAGGCCTTATACAATAGATTTTTTATAAGTTATATTTTTAGTCCGAAGGACTAATATATTTGTAGGATTTAAATATAAAAATTCTAAGCGTTTCACGAATTGCAACTAATCAGTGCTTTGAAGTTATATGGAACGCAACTACCATCCCATATAAAAAACGCTTATGAATCAGTAGTCAATGTCGTTTAGTTTAGCTTAATATGCTTCCCCGCTTGCTGGTCTGGCAGGGATAAACAACATGACAGTCTCTCTGAGTTTAGCCGAAAAGTACTGACAAACATTTCCCTTTTTAAATTTCCGTTAACTAAACGACTTTAATTCAGCATTATAAAATTTTTGTTAACGATTGTAAAAATGCCCTTATCTAGGAAATGACTCCTGATAGGAGAGGGGATACTTTTTCTGATAAATATTGGATTGTTTACTTTCCTGCAA
>CAZBZX010000144.1:0-9901 GCA_964496465.1 uncultured Bacteroidales bacterium | reverse complement strand
AAGTTAAAATAGATTCCGAAATAAATAAAGGAACTAAGTTAACAATTATACTTCCTTTAACCCTTTCAATTATTGATGGCCTGTTAGTAAAAATATCAGATACACATTTCATTATTCCATTATCAGCAGTTGATAAAATATATGCTATTAATCATGAAGAAGTGCACAAATCGTTCAATAATCATATAAAACTGGACGGGAAATTATTGCCCTATTTTTATTTACGTGAAGAATTTTCAGTAAATAATAAACCACCGGAAACTGAACAAGTAATTTTAGTTCAATACCAGGATAAACAAGTGGGGATTATTGTGGATTATGTAGTTGGGGAATACCAGGCCGTTTTGAAACCACTTGGAAAACATTATAAAAATCAGGAAATGATATCAGGGGCCTCTATTTTAGGAGATGGTACTGTTGCTTTAGTATTAGATACGAATAAACTTATCAATATAATATCATATCAAAATTTAAACTTGGAGGAAATAAAAAATGACTGAAGAAATTAAAAAATTAAATTCATACTTAACATTTAAGTTAGGAGATGAACTTTTTGCCGCTAATGTAGGTAAAGTGCTAAACATTTTAGAAATGACAAAAATTACTGAAGTTCCAAAAGCACCAGATTATATGAAAGGTGTAATTAATCTTCGGGGTACTGTTTTACCAGTTGTTGATACAAAGAAAAAATTCTCAATGGGTGAAACAAGTTTTACAGCCAATACCTGTATCCTGGTTTTGGATATTGAAATGGATGGCGACTCTATTCATGTTGGTGCCATTGTTGACTCTGTTCAGGAAGTATTGGAGTTTGAGGACAAACAAATTCAACCACCGCCAAGCATAGGGAGTAAGTATAAATCTGAATTTATAGATGGAATGGTAAAATACAATGAAGATTTTATAATGATCTTAAACATGGATTTGGTTTTCTCAATTGATGAATTGTCAATTATGAAAGAAAAAACTCCTGAAAAAGAAAAGCAAGTTGTTGATGAAAAAGCTGAATAAATAAAAGTTTCTTATTTCCGAATTGAAGTTTTTATAATCCCAGAATGATATAGAAAATAAGGTGAAATTAAAAATGAATCATTCAAAAATAATACGTTAAAAGCATTACGTGAAAACCAAATTAATATGAAACATTTAATTAATCTGATCTTAATTATAACAATTACACCCTTTTTTATTTTATCACAGGAAGAAATAAATAAAAGCCCAATTTTGTTTGAAGCAGCCTATGTAGGCGATGGGGTAAGTAATTTCTCAGGTGGAATTAAAACAGGGACTGCCTATCTTGGATTAATTAATATGGCAGCATCAATAAACACCGAAGCTTCTGGTCTTTGGAAAGGTGGTGAATTTTTCCTGAATATTCAAAATACACATGGAGGTACGCCCACTGCTGATTTAGTTGGGGATTTACAAGTATTTGACAATATTGAGAATGGGGATTTTACCTATCTGTATCAACTATTTTATAAACAAACAATTGGTAAATTGTCCGTTTTAATAGGGAAGCACGATCTAAACAGTGAATTTTTCGCTAGCGATTATGCAGGCGAATATATAAACAGTACGTTTGGAATTATGTCATTGGCCCCGGTAAATGTTCCGGTTTCTATTTTTCCAAAAACTTCTTTAGCTGCTATGTTAAAGTATGAATTATGGGATGGATTAGCCATTCAGGCAGCAATTTATGATGGAGATCCATTAGATTTGGATACCGATCCTTACAGTACAGATTTTAAAATAAGTGCCGATGAAGGCTTTATGTCGTTTACCGAAGTGCATATAAGTACTGAAATTAAATCATTACCAGGAACTTATAAAATTGGCGTTTTTCATCATTCTGCTGAATTCCCTGATTTAACTGATTCTACAAAATCATATAAAGGTAATTTGGGTGCATATTTACTAGCCGACCAGATGATATACAAAGAAACTGAAGATGGTGGCCAGGGAATGGGTGTATTTTTTCAAACAGGTTTTGCCCCCGATTCTAAAAATATGAATGACTTTTATCTTGCATTAGGGCTAAATTATTATGGACTTATCCCAAACCGGGACAAAGATGTAATAGGAATTGCCCTGGCACAAGCATCAATTAGTAATCAATTAGTCGATTCAGATCCTGTTAATATTTTAAAACATGAAACTGTAATAGAGCTTACTTATGGGACCAGTATTCATGAAAACATTTTTATTAAACCCGATCTTCAATATATTATCAACCCAGGAGCCAATGCTACTTTAAAAAATGCTTTGGCCGGGATTTTACGATTTGAAATAACATTTTAAAAATATCAACCAAAAAACAATTTTTAATAATTAAAAAACTATGAACTATGAAAAATTTAAAAGTATCTGCAAAACTGATTATTGGATTTGGAATAATCGCAATAATATTATTATTTGTCGGAGTCCGCGAATTCCAGGTTCTGGATAAAATGGATAAAATTAGTGATGACCTATTAAAAAGCGCTGAACTAGCTGACGATATTATGGAAGCAAAGTACTTTATGTGCACAGATATGCAATTATTAATGGAAATGATTGCAGCGACTGAGGTTAAAAATTTGGAAGAAACAAACGACGAACATCATGAAACCCTTGAAATTTTCGATGAAAAGATCGTTAATATGATAAAAATTGCTTCAGATGCCAGCTGGGGAAGTAGTTATGAGAACATTAAGTCAACTATTATTAAAACAGCTAATGATCTGGATAAAATTCATAATGATAAAATACTTCCATTAATTGAAGAAGCTTATAAGCTTAAAACCGGAATTTTAGAAACAGGAGAATTAAGTCAAGTAGAAAAGCTATCTGAAATTGATAAAAATTTCGATATAAACGGTGCTGAAGTAATTGGAATTTTAAATGATATTGAGGAGAATATTGGTGAAATTACTGAAAAATCAATAGCAGTTAGTATCCAAGCTCATCAGGCAGCCAAGACAGAAGTTTCTATAGTTGCCGTTATAGCGTTAATACTTACTGTTATTATAGCTTTAATAATTACAAGGAGTATTGTTAGGCAGCTAGGTGGAGAGCCAGCAGAAGTAGCAGAAATTGCTAATAAAATTTCAAATGGTGACTTGGCATCTTTAAAATTCAATGAGAACAAATCCTATATTGGCGTAATGAAGTACATGAAGGAAATGGCTGACAAATTAACAGATATTGTTTCTAATATTATTGCTGGAGCAGATAGTATTGCCAGCGCCAGTTTTCAACTAAGTTCAACATCGCAGGAACTATCTCAGGGTTCAACAGAACAGGCTTCATCTGCTGAAGAAGTATCCTCATCAATGGAAGAAATGGTTTCAAATATTCAACAAAACACAGATAATTCACAGCAAACTGAAAAAATAGCCATTAATGCATCCCAGGGTATTACTGAAAGTAATAAATCAGCTGAAATATCAGCAAACTCAATGAAGGATATTGCTGATAAAATAAAAATAATAAATGATATTGCTTTCCAGACAAATATTTTAGCTTTAAATGCAGCAGTTGAAGCAGCTCGTGCCGGTGAACACGGTAAAGGGTTTGCTGTTGTTGCTGCAGAAGTCAGAAAACTAGCTGAACGAAGTAAAGTGGCTGCCGATGAAATAGATGAACTTTCAAAAACCGGTGTTGAAGTTGCTGAAAAAGCAGGAACTCAATTAGCAGAAATCGTTCCTGAAATTGAAAAAACTGCTAAATTAGTACAGGAAATTGCTGCGGCAAGTATTGAGCAAAACTCAGGTGCCGACCAGATTAATAATGCCATACAACAATTAAATCAGGTTACACAGCAAAATGCTGCTGCTTCTGAAGAATTATCTACCAGTTCAGAAGAACTTTCAAGTCAGGCCGAGCAATTAAAAGGTGTTATTTCATTTTTTACTCTTGCCGGAACAAATAAATTATCATCAAAGCATAAATCATCTGCCAAACCAAAGGTTGCACACATTTCGACTCAAACGCAAGAAAATGAAAAACAATTTCATGAAAAAGGAGTAGACTTAAAAATGTATGGAGCAACAAAAGGTGACGACGAATTTGAGAAATTTAGTTAAAATATAGTTTTATTAATAATTATTTAATCAAGTAAAACATTAAGATTCCGTATTTCGTATTTTATAATATTTAATACGGAATCTTGATTAATCATAGAATAAATTGGAAGTAATTACACAAAATATGAGCATTGATGAATCGGTACGATATGAATTTTATAAAATTGAAATGACTGATGAAGATTTTAAAAAGATCAGTTCATTCATAACAAAACATTTTGGTATAAAATTACCTGAAGCAAAAAAAATAATGCTGCAAAGTCGTTTACAAAAAAGATTGCGGCAGCTCAACATTGATTCATTTGAAAAATATTGTGAATTTATTTTTAACGAAGGAAATGAGCAGGAAATTATAAATATGATTGATGTTGTAAGTACTAATAAAACAGATTTTTTTCGTGAACCCCAACATTTTACATTTTTAAATAATGAAGTTTTACCCTCTATTGTTCATAAAAAAGAAAGAATTAATATTTGGAGTGCGGGATGTTCTAGCGGTGAGGAACCTTATACATTAGCTATAGTATTATCTGAATTTCTACATAAATATACGAATTATGATTTTTCAATTTTCGGAAGTGATATTTCTGTTGATATTCTCCAAAAGGCAATAAATGCTATTTATAAAGAAGAAAAAGTTGCTGAGATCCATATTGAACTTAAAAAAAAGTATTTATTAAAAAGCAAAGACCGTATTAATCCAACAGTAAGAATTATTTCTGAATTAAGAAATAAAATAAAATTTGAACGTGTTAACTTAATGGATAATGAGTATAATGTTGACGAGGCGTTTGATATTATATTTTGCAGAAACGTTCTAATTTATTTTGATAGAGTGAATCAGGAAAAAATTATAAATAAATTGTGTAAATACTTAATAAAAGATGGTTATTTTTTTATTGGCCATTCTGAATCTTTACTTAGGATGAATTTACCACTTAAACAAATTAAGCCAACAATTTTTCAAAAAATTTAATCAAAATGCGAATTTTAGTAGTTGATGATTCTGAATTGATTAGGGAAAAAATAAAAATTACACTTTTATTAAAAAATCATATTGTTGATTTGGCAAACAATGGAAATGAAGGTTTAAAACGTCTTATGGATAACAAGTACAATTTAATTATAACCGACTTAGTGATGCCCGATATGGAAGGTATTGAATTTATATTGCAGAGCAAAAAAAAATATCCCAACATTAAAATTATAGCAATGTCCGGAGCAAATCCGGTTTATTTAAATACCGCCATTGAAATGGGTGCTGATTACAAAATTCAAAAACCATTTTCTGATGAACAATTAATTGCTGCAATAAAGAATTTAATGAAAGATATTAAAGTTCACTATTAATTAAATTTATTTTTAATGCCAATTGATAATAACATAAAAAAAGTGGAAAAAATTAATCGAAAAACTTTTAAAGATAATAGTAATTACCTTGAAAATATTTTTAAAGCAATGCCAACTGGTATTGGTGTTATTGTGGAGAGGATTTTTCAATATGTAAGTAAAAAATTATGCGATTTAATAGGTTATTCAGAAGATGAACTAATTGGTAAAAGTACCAGAATTCTTTATCAAAACGACAAAGAATTTGAAAAGGTTGGAAAAATTAAATATAATGATATTAAGCAATTTGGAACCGGAACAATAGAAACAAAATGGAAATGTAAAAATAATGATATAATTGATGTTCTGCTTAGCTCAACATCTATAGATATAAATGATTTATCAAAAGGAGTAGTAATTACAGTATTAAATATTAGTAATCTTATTTCTACAGAAAAAGCATTAATGCGCAGTGAGCAAAAATATCGTAAAATAATTGAAGCTGCTAATGATGCCATTATTATTGCCGATACTGTAAATGGTAAAATAATTGATGCGAATAAAAAAGCATCTAATCTATTAGGAAAACCTATAAAACAACTTATTGGAATGCATCAATCAGAAATACATCCAATCCATATAAGAGAAAAAATTATAAATGATTTTCAAAATAATGTTTTAAACAGACAGGGAGGAAGCATGAGTGAATCATTTGTTCAACGTGCAGATGGAAAAATGATACCAGTTGAAATCAGTCCTAGTATTATTAAATCAATGGATGGGCGAAGCATGATTGTAGGTATTTTTAGAGATATTTCTGAAAGAAAAAAAGCAGAAAAAGATTTAATAATAAGTGAAGAAAGGTATAAAGCACTTTTTAGTAATTTAAAAATTGGAGTAGCAGTATATGAATCAGTGAATGATGGTGAAAATTTTATTATTAAAGATTTTAATAAGGGGGCTGAAAGGATTGATAAAATTAATAAAGATGAAATTATTGATAAAATTGTAACAGATGTTTTTCCAGGTATAATTGATTTTGGAATTTTTGAAGTTTTCAAAAGAGTATATAAATCAGGAATATCAGAATATTTACCTGAATCATTATATAAAGACGACAGGATTTTAAACTGGAGAGAAAGTTATGTATATAAACTGCCAACAAATGAAATAGTTTCTGTATATGAAGATATTACGCAAAGAAAGCTTGCTGAAACTGCTTTAATAGAAAGTGAAGAAACTTTTAGAGCTATTACTGAAAATTCCCCAGACATTATAATTAGATTAAATAAGCAACTTATAATTAACTATGCGAATAAAAAAATTATAGACTTTTTTCAAATACAACCTTCCCAGCTTATTAATAAAAGTATAGATAATTTAGGTTTAAATGTTGATGTTTTAAATTTTGTTATTGAACAAATTAATTATGTTTTTAAATCAAAAGAAATTGCAGAACATCTTATAAATCATAATATTGATAAAAATGAAATTATTTTAAACTGGAGAATTATACCGGAATTTGATGAAAATAAAAATGTAAAAAATATTTTATGTAATATAAGAGATGTGACTGAAGCTAGAAAAGCTGAAGAAGAAATAAGAGCGTACAACGAAGAAATTACTGCCCAAAATGAAGGTTTAAGATTTATTAACGAAGAATTAGTAAAGGCAAAAAATAAAGCTGAAGAGAGTACAAAATTAAAATCCGCATTTTTAGCAAATATGTCTCATGAAATCAGAACTCCAATGAACGGTATTATTGGATTTTCTAGCTTACTAAATAAACCCGGCATTAATAATGATAAAAGAGATGAATATATTAAAATAATTAGAAATAGTTGTGGTGATTTGCTGCATATTGTTGATGATATACTCGATATTTCAATTATAGAATCAGGCTTGGTTGAAATAGTTGAAACTGAATTTTGCTTAATTGATCTACTTAAAAATATACAAAGTGTATATAAAGAAAAAATTAATGCTGTTTCCAAAGATATTGAACTTAAAATAAATTCCAATAATTTAAAAGAAAGTTGTTTGATAATTACAGATGAAAAGCGATTGAAACAAATAATAAATAATTTAGTTGAAAATGCTATAAAATTTACTGAAAAAGGGTGTATTGAGATTGGCCACCATTTAAATAACTCAAAGGTCCAGCTATATGTAAAAGATACTGGAATAGGTATCGCTAAAGAAAGCCTAGCAATTATTTTTGAGAGATTCAGACAAAACGAAGAATCAAATACCAGAAAGTATGGTGGAAATGGACTTGGTCTTGCAATATGTAAAGGATTTATTGATAGTCTAAAAGGTAAAATATGGGTGGAATCAGAAATTGGTAAAGGATCAACCTTTTATATTGAAATACCGATTAAAAAAGAATCAATCCATGATCATTTAAAAAATAAAATTTCAGTTGAAAAAGAATATAAATGGGTAAATAAATCAATACTATTAGTTGAAGATGACATTATTAGCAGGGAATTTCTTGAAACTTTATTTGAATCTACTGAAGCTGAAATTATTATAGCAATAAATGGTAAGGAGGCAATTGAAAAATTAAAAGAATATAAATCGTTCGATTGTGTTTTAATGGATATTAGATTGCCTGATTTTAATGGGTTTGAAGTAACCAAAGAATTTAAAAAAATCAATAGTAAAATTCCAATAATTGCGCAAACTGCATTCGCAATGGCCAATGATAAAACAAAATGCAAATTATCGGGATGTGATGAATATATTTCAAAACCCATTGACAGGGATGAATTATTTGAGAAAATTGATAAAATTCTATCAAAATAATATCCATAAAAAAGAGTATAATGAACAAAAAAATAAATATAAATGAAATCCTTAAAAAAAATAATGAGCTTGAAAAGTTATGTAAAGACTTAAATATCCAGCTAAGTGCAGTTAACACTAAATTACAAAAATCAGAATTATATAAATCTCACTTTTTTTCAAATATAACCA
The DNA here is from genome assembly GCA_964496465.1 of uncultured Bacteroidales bacterium. GTDB lineage: Bacteria > Bacteroidota > Bacteroidia > Bacteroidales > CAYFUP01 > CAZBZX01. The sequence goes on along the minus strand of CAZBZX010000144.1, from coordinate 1,526 downwards.
ATGAAATAATAAATCCATTTGCTTCGATTATAGGGTTAACTCAAGTAATTATGTCTACCGATCTTGAAAACCATGAAGCAATTAATGAGTTAATTACTTTAGTGCATACTGAAGCTTTTAATCTTGATTTACAGCTTAGAAACATTTTTTATGCAGCTGAAATTGAATCAGGTGTATTTTCAATTGAAAATTGTGAAATAAACATTTTAAAGCTCTTAAATAGTCTGCAAGATTCATTTGAATATTTAATCAGTAAAAATGATTTTATTGTAAATTATGAATTTAGTAATGAGTTTAAAAACAGTAATTATTTATTCACTTCTGATCCATTAAAATTAACATTAATCATTACTAATATTTTAAATATTATTATTAATTACAGTAGTAAAAGCAAAAAACTTGAAATAATAACATCGCTTGAAAAAAATAATTTAGTAATAGAATTTAATAATATTAATAATGAAATTACCACAAAATATATTCAATTTATATATAAAAAAATTTCTGATATTAATAATCCTAATGGATTAAATATTTATTCCCATGCATTAGCACTTTCAATAGTTAAATCAATTCTTGATGTATTTGGAGGTAATATTAAGTTTTTAAAAAATAATCAAACAATAAAATTATGTATTCCAGAAACAATAGGAGAAATTACTGGACATGCGGATAATGGAAATGAAGTTTTCTTTTAATCTACAACAATTAAAATGGAGAAGATAAAGGTTTTAATAGTTGACGATTCAGCGGTTGTAAGACAATCCCTTGCTTCAATACTTGCTACTGAAAAATCAATAGAAGTATTAGGCACTGCAGCGGACCCATATATAGCAGCAAAAAAAATCCAAAAAGAAGTACCTGATGTAATTACCCTTGATATTGAAATGCCTAAAATGGATGGGCTTACTTTCTTAAAAAAAATAATGACTCAGCACCCTATTCCAGTTGTTGTTATTTCAAGTTTAACAGATAAAGGAACAGAAACCGGGATTAGAGCTCTTGAATATGGTGCTGTTGATATATTTACAAAACCAAGATATAGCTCAAAAGAGTTCTTTGAAGAACAAAAAATAAAGTTAGTTGATATTATAAAAGCAGCCGCAATATCAAAAGTTAAAAGAAAAGTTACCATAGAAGAAATTAAAGTAGAACCTAAATATAATGCTGATGCTGTAATTCCATTTATAAAAAATAAAAGCTTGATAAAAACAACAGAAATAGTGATTGCTATTGGAGCCTCAACTGGTGGGACCGAAGCACTTTCAGCATTTTTACAAGCCATGCCTCTTGATACTCCAGGGATAATTATTGTGCAGCATATGCCAGAAAATTTTACCAAATCATTTGCTAATAGGTTAAATGAAATATGCAAAATAACCGTTAAAGAGGCGCAGAATGGAGATACTGTAATTAGAGGTAGGGCATTAATTGCTCCTGGCAATCATCATATGCTTCTAAAAAGAAGTGGCGCACGATACTATGTTGAAGTTAAAGATGGCCCACTTGTAAACAGGCATCGTCCT
>CAZBZX010000143.1:0-9927 GCA_964496465.1 uncultured Bacteroidales bacterium | reverse complement strand
TTGCTAATTTGAAAATTTTATATAAATTTAATAAAAATCAGAAAATGAAATATTGGGAGAGAAAAGAAAAATTATTCAAATATGTTGAAGGAGTCAGGCAATTTTTTCCTTTAGCTAAGGAGCAATTAGACGCAATCTCGAGAGTTATTGACAAATTTAATACCCCGATCCGTAATTTTTTAGATTTGGGTTGTGGGGATGGGTTCATGGGTAACTTTATTCACAGACTTTTTCCTGAAGCTCATGGGGTTTTTCTTGATTGCTCTAAAGAAATGATAATCAAGGCAAAAGAAAATGCTGCTAAAAATGACTCCGAATACATTGTTCAAGATTTTGGTGACAAGGATTGGTTTAAAGCAATTAACTCCATTGATAAATTTGATTTAATTATTTCAGGTTATTCAATACATCATATTGAGAATGATAAGAAACAAAGAATGTATAAGGATATATTTAATTTATTAAACCAAAATGGAGTTTTTCTAAATCTTGAGCATGTGAAATCTTCAACAGCAATAGTTGAAGAAATGTTTAATGAACTATTTCTGGATGGTATGTCTGATTACCAGGAGTCTATTGGTGAAAAAAAGACGAAAGAAGAAATAAAAGCTATGTATCATGACCCTCAACATAAAATATTAAACAAGCTTGAGAAAGTTGAATTGCAATGCCAATGGTTAATTGATGTTGGTTTTGAAGATGTGGATTGTTATTTAAAGATATTTGAATTAGCCCTGTTTGGAGGAATTAAACGAAATTAATTTATAGTTCTGCTTATTACGTGCCAATTGCTATTACTATTTTAATAAATCCTGCTGGCAACGATTGATCATTTAAAAGTAAATTACCCATTAATATTAATATATTTATCATATAGTTAAATAGTTAATATATTTTATTTAAATGAAAACTTCAATGCATGTTGGCCAAAAAGAAAAGCAAAAAGTGGTGGCAAGGTGAAGGGAAGATTTATACAAATAAAAAATAAATAAAAATCATAAATATCTTTTGATGCAAACTGGCTATATAATATTATGACAGGTTCTTTGAAGTTCAATTGTAACTTGCGAAATTTTGTATTAAATTGCAATGAACATTAAAAACATAATTAGAATTTTTAATATTAATATATGATGAATACACACAGATTAACTATTATTACTTTGCTATTGAGTACAGTACTATCTGATTATTCTCAAAGTAACCGGATTACATACAACGGACAGGAGCTGTTTTTAAATGGAACGAACCTTGCATGGATAGATTTTGCCAATGATATTGGTAATGAGAATGTTGATTTCGAGAAATTTGGAACTGTATTCAAAGAAATACACGACTATGGTGCAAACAGTGTTCGACTATGGCTGCATACCAATGGAACTACAACCCCCCAATTTAATGCAGATACAGTGGTTGGTCCAGGAATTGGGGCTATTGATGATTTACTACAAATTTTAGATAGTGCCTATCAGTATGATGTTGGGCTAATCCTTTGTTTATGGTCCTTCGATATGCTCCGGGAGGATATTGGTGAGCCTTACCTGACAAGAAACCGAATGATACTTGAGGAAGATTCAGCATTGAATAGTTATTTTGAGTATGCCCTAAAGCCCATGGTGGATTCTACAAAAGATCACCCTGCCATTATCGCATGGGAAGTGTTTAACGAACCTGAGGGTATGATTCCCGATGCATTCTGGGGTGGCTGGAGTGGAATAGGTCAGGTTACCCGCCAGGATGTGCAGCGGGTGATTAACCGCGTGGCAGGTACTATTCACAGGATTGATTCTAATTTACAGGTAACCAGTGGTGCCCATAACATGCATTCTGTTTCCGATCGGGGAGATCATAATTTTTATTCTGATTCATCCCTTTACAATGTAGGGGGTGATGTTGATGGTTACCTCGATTTTTACCAGGTGCATTATTACGACTTTCCTTTAAATCCTTTTGAACATCATTATGATTACTGGAATCTCGATAAACCACTGCTTATTGGTGAATTTCATCCAAGCTGCGAAGAATGTGGGGAATTTAGTAATTATAAAACTTTAATTGACAGCGGTTATGCAGGTGCTATGGGATGGATGTGGCTCGATTCTTACGGGGAAAGTATTAAAGAAGAAATACAATATCTTTTTCTAAACAACACATTGGAAGTCGATATCGATAACATGCTAAGAGATGCTCCGGCTCTATATTTCTATGGACCTGAGTATGGATCAGCTTTCGATCCTGGTACTGATATCGATTTCTCGGCTGATGCAGAAGACACGGATGGAACGATTGCTCAGGTTGAGTTTACATTGGATAATGAAGTTGGCAATGACAGTGTTTTATTTACTGATATGGAAGCACCTTATGAATTCACCTGGGAAAACCCGGAAGAAGGAACGTATAATGTTTATACGCGTGTTACAGATAATGATGGATATACGAAAATAAGTAATAAAATCCAATTTATAATAGGTGATCCTCCCCGTTATCGTTACGAAGCTGAGGAGGCAGAATTAACAGGTGATGCCACGATTAAAGATCATTCAGATGCCAGTAATGGGAAATATGTTGACTATCTGGAGGATGTTCCTTTCATAAAATGGACTATTCCAAATTGCCCTTCAACCGCTAGTTATGATATGATTATTGGCTATGGGGTTTTCTATGGAGAAAAAAACAATTTTATTGTAATTAATGACGATGTTAATAACCAGATTGATTGGCATTTCACAGGATCTTCTGACGAATGGCTTCGCGATACTATTTCAGTCAATCTACTGGAAGGCGAAAATACAATTTCGATCCTTACATCCTGGGGGTGGATGCAATTCGATTTCATTGAGTTCCCATTCCCAAGGCTATCCTACGCTATGGAAATTACTGTTTCCACTGCTACAGGTGATGATTTTATCGATGTTATGGGAGGCTCCATTCAAATGATGGCCACTATTGAACCGGCTGAAGCTTCAATATATCCGGTTGAATGGCAGGTTAACGATACTAAACTCGCTACAATTGACGAAAATGGATTGCTTACAGCCAAAGGAAAAGATAATGGAACTGTAACAGTTATCGCTGTTGCTACCGATGGATCCGAAGCATCAGGAGAAATGGATATTACATTATTAAACCAACTACCAAATGGCATAGAACAAAACATTTCTTCCAGAATTAAGGTATACCCAAACCCGGTATTCGATGTATTGTATTTCGAACTTGATAATGAAGTAGAGCAAATTGAAATATACAATATCCAGGGAATGCTTATGGATTCATACACCCTCGAAGGTAATTCTGGGACAATTGATGTTTCTAATTACCAGGAAGGAGTTTATTACCTGAGTGTTAAATTTTCAAGTCAAACTAAAAAGGTTGGTCTATTTGTAAAAGAAAAGAAGTAAAAATTAATATTACATAGTACGTTTAAAATTATTAATTCAGACTTTTGACTTAAAATGGATTGTCCCGTTTGAGGTGAATTAATATACCTTTGAAAATTATGCGAATATCTTGACGTAGGAGGGTTATGAAACAGAATTCATCTATGGCAATAAAACTTTTATTTTTTCAAATAGTTAAAAAATCCCTCAAAAAGGAAAACTCTTTTTGCATATCAGAGCAATGTGAAATTTATATGGAGTTCTTATAAATATATTTTTTATATTCGTAATTCGATTGTTAACATGTAACTTAAAATAGTATAGTTAATGAAGTAAACGGCATTTTTTACTTTCAGTTTTTTAAATGCTAATAATTGTATTTCAGAAAGGATAGAAGTAAATGCATGAGTTAACGTATACACACAAAATATTTTGCAATAGCTGTGCAGCATACAGCTACCAAGATAGCTGTAACTATAAATTTTTATTAAATAAAAAATATTATGAATCAATTCAAATTAATTACCATTTTACTGACCATTGTTTTTAAGCTTTCAGCACAAGACATTAGTATTGATGTAAGTGATCATAAACAAACCATTACCGGATTTGGCGGAGCACATTCCCCTGAATGGGGAGTTGAACTGACTAACGATCAGATTGACAAGATCTTCGGGAATAAACCCGGACAGATTGGTTTGACTATTTTAAGGGTACCGGTTCCAACCGACTCAACATTATTTCCCATTGAACTCCCTGGAGCTATTCGTGCTACTGAGAACGGAGCCCTGGTTTTCGCCAGTCCCTGGAGCCCTCCGGCATACATGAAAACCAATAACAGCACAGTAAAGGGAAAACTGGATACTTCTTACTACGACGAGTATGCATATTACCTCGACAGCTTTGCAACTTACATGTCAGATAATGGAGCACCACTCTATGCCGTTTCACTTCAGAACGAACCCGATTGGCTGCCGGAGTACACATCCTGTGGATGGGATCCTGAAGACTTCGTTAATTTCCTTTCTAAAAGCGGCGGCAAGATTACTGCGACCCGGGTAATTGCTTCCGAATCGCTCAACTTCAATCATAATATGACCGATCCTATACTCAACAGCACTGAAGCTGAGCCAAATGTTGATATCATTGGCGGACATTTATATGGCGGTGGAATTGCCGATTATCCCCTTGCGCGTAATAAGGGAAAGGAAGTATGGATGACTGAACATTATGTGAACGGAACCAGCTATACATCTGATATAGCTACGGCCAAAGAGATCCACGATTGCATGAACGTCAATTTCAATGCATATGTATATTGGTATGCCATCAACGAAACAGGATTTATCAGCAACAAGGGCGACATTCTCAAAAGAGGGTACATAATGTCACAATATGCCAAATTCATACGTCCCGGGTCAATACGGGTAGGCGTTACAAAAGTTGGTATATCTGGTGTAGATGTTACGGCCTATTTGAACGATACCAATTTGGTCATTGTTGCCCTGAATCAGAATGATTCCCCAGTATCGGTTGAATTTGAAATACTTAGCAGTACCGATCATACCTTTACCAAGTTTGTTACCTCCCAAAGTAAGAATGTTTCTAACGATAGTCTAGTGAGTAGCTCAGGCAATGTGTTCACCGTGTCTCTTGATGCGATGAGTCTTACCACGTTCACAACCATGGCTGATCAGGGAGGAAGATGGAATAATATTGCTCCGATTGCTAACGCAGGGGCAGATTCTACAATTACTGATGAAGATGGCAACGGTTTTGAGTTGTTCACCCTGGATGCCTTGGCTAGCAGTGATCCCGATGATACGGTAAGTATATACACCTGGTCGGAAGCCGGCAATCAAATTGCAGCTGGGATGAATCCTGAGATATCAATAAAAACGGGTGTGCACAACATAATACTGACTATAACTGATAGCGACGGGGCCATTGCCACGGATAGCGTTATTATTACTGTTAACCTGCAAGAAGGACAATCGGAAGTACACCAATGGTTCGAAGCTGAATGTGCACAAGTTGGGGCAAACTGGGACGTTCTCGCAAGCGACGAGGCTTCCAATGGCATCTATTTAGAAATAAAGCCTGATAATAACAGTACTGCCAGTGCTTCGGAAGATAGTGTTGATCACATTGTTCTCACATTTGAGGTGCCTGCCTCAGGAGACTATACTGTTTGGGTACGATCAAGAGTACCCAGCGCCGATGATGATTCTTATTGGGTGAAAATGGACGATGGAGAGTGGACCATGTGGAACCAGATCGATGGAGGTTCTACTTTTCAGTGGGACAATGCCCCCAACGGAGCTGATGTAACTTTTCCCTTGTTAGAGGGCATGCATGTTTTGACCATGGCCTATCGTGAGGACGGAACGGAAATGGATAAGATCTATATTACTAATACTGGTACTATTCCTACCGGAATTGGTGAAAATGCCGAAACTTGTGCAGGTGTGTTACCGCCTAGAGCGAATGCAGGACCCAATCAGAATATAACCCTGGATGAAAATGCTGGCATTGCCTCAGTGACACTCGACGGTTCAGCCAGCAACGATATTGACGGAACAATTGAGAGCTATATATGGACAGTTGCTGATACACTTCTTGCAACCGGGGTTGGACCAACGATTGATCTTCCATCCGGAACTCATCGAATTACCCTCACGGTGACTGATGACAATGACAAATCCGGAGAAGATGTTGTGATCATCACCATTAATGAGGCAATAAGCAGCATTAGCCAGAAAAGCGTAAGCGGTTTTACCTTTAATGTTTATCCCAATCCATTTACTGACAGACTTATAGTAGATTGCAGGCTGGATAGATTAGAGTTTGTGAGAATTGAACTCAGCGATATTTCGGGCCGGGAAGTGACTACTTTATTGAATAACATGGTTGCCCCTGGGCAGTTTACTCAACATGTGGATGGTTTAAAACTTGATCCGGGTATATACTTCCTGGTTATATTCATTGGGAATGAGTATACCAGTTATAAGTTAGTGGTGATGCAGTAGGTTTTTATACCTGAACACATGTCTTTTTCTTCAATTTTAGGATGGAAGGAGTTTTAAATGTTTATCTTAATAGTAGTAAAAAGTGGGTTGAAAAAGCCGAACACGAGAAGAAAAGGGAATTATAAAAATAGTCGGCAAAAAAACATCAGTTGTTTTTGCCCATTTGTTGGTACTTCTAAAATGTATGCAGTATTATGGAGTGGCGTAAGATGTGGCTTTACCATAACATATAAATAATGAAATGATTAATTTTGTTGAACTGTAAATGAAAATCTTCAAATATTTTCATTTAAGTATTTAAGTAATTATACCTAATGATTTAATTATTAATAATTTAAAAATAATAGATATTATGAATGATTTTCTGAATAATTACTTTTTTTAATTTAAAATTTAAATTTTAATTATCCTTATTAATGACTTCAATAAGGAATTAAACAGATTATAAAATGAACGACGCAACTTGCAATTTTCATGGTAAGAGTTTAAATTCTATTTTGCCGGGCAGTAAAAAATCACATACTATCTATTTATTACTTAAGATTTGGCAATAAATTCTAAATTTATTGTTTCCTGTAATGTAATGTTTCAGGTTCCTCATTGCGAAACATTTTTTCGATATCAAACGCATCAAAAGGTACTTCATTTTTCATCAATTCCGGTACATTATAAGATTTTAACTGGAAATCATAATACTCAGGGTCTTTTTGTGGCAAGACAAAGGGTTTATGGGCCTGTCCGTTTTTATCGATATAGGAAAAATAAATTTTACTGTATAAGCCATTGTCTCTTTTACTGGCAAAGGCAAGCCAATGACTGTTGGTTGACCAGCTGTGGTAAGAATTTGCATAATTCGCATTGTTATTTAGTTCAGGCAATGTATCTATTCCGCCTGTTGCTATATGGTATAAATAAATCTTTGCATCGTTGTGCCATAAGGCGAAAGTCCCGTAGCTAAAGCAGCAAAAAGCAAGATATTTTCCGTCAGGGGAGGCTTTTAATTCACTTACTGTCTTGCGCGTGGCCGGACCATTAATAAGCGTATCTACTTTGTTGCCATACATACCGTTAGTTTCATCAAATCCAATGGAACAGAGACTATATTGCAATTTGTCGTGTTCATCAGGCAAACGAACTTTTTTGGCTGAACAATAAAACAACTTTGTTCCATCAGCTGAAAATTCAGGGAAAGATTCTAATACATCCTTTTGCATCAAATCGTTACATCTCAACACCTCATTATTTTGAAGATCTAAAACGACCACATCTGAAATGGTATCGTAAACAAATGCCCTTTCATTGTGGATGCTATGTGTAGAAGGTAATACGGCATTAGTAGAGAATGCAATATAATTTCCGGATGGATGCCAGTTCCCATAAATTAAGCTTGAGTATGCACCTTCTAATTTAGTATTAATACTATACTGTTTTTCCTTATCGGCAATAACTGTCATGCCTTTTTTACCCCGTATATGAAAAAAAGATTGGGAAGGCTTGTATTTATTTGGAATATGACAGTTCATACAACTATAATCAATAAGATTATTGTCGGCAATATAGGTTTCGATAAAGTTTGTAACATTTCGTTGAGCAATAGCTACTTTATTATATACTTCATACCCCGGTTCAATCAAACGATAGGTAAGAAACGAGTCGATGGGTTCTGCCTCTACCTTCCAGAAAAATGGTGTATAGGTTGTCCAGGTATTTTGCGAATATGAACTTACGGTAATCCAAATAGTACCTCCTTTGTTCGTTTGCAATAGATTCCTGAATTTCCTTTTTGGGAAGAATATTTTGCTGTTTCCCTTAACTATAAGACTTCCCTTTTTTGATTTTAATTCCACCTGGATTCTTTGACTATTCATCGAAAAGTTCAAAGGGGCTATATTATAGGGGATGCAAATATTTTCATAGTCGGGTAGAATCAGCGGATACTCATCTGAGTAAGTACTCTTTTTAATCTCAGAATTGCATGACATAAACAATGCAAGCAAAAATATCGAATATATTATTTTTTTAATTTTCATTTGAAATGGATATTAAAAATAGCATAATCAATTTTATTTAGGCAAAGGTGCGTAACGTAAGTAGAACCAATATGTATCTCCAAAATCTTTTTTCATAGCTCTTTGGTCTCCATTACTCCAATGATATTTTTCTTTAAACAATACGGATTGCCGGATGACTTCGTTAGAAAGTAAGATTTTTTTTATATTCTTATCGTTTTTATGTATTTCATAATAAATAAGCAGGGCTTCCTGATAGAGTCTGGGCAGATAAAAGCTTGTATAGTTGTATTTATAAGTTGTCAACGCTTTGTAGAAGCTATCAATATCTTTATATAATAAACATATACTCAGTAAATAATCTAAAGCGGATTGGTTATCGGGATGGTCATCCAGCAAAAAATAAAGCGAATTAACAAAATAATTAGGATTAGATTTTATATGATCTGTAACTGGCATTTTTGCTTTTTTTCTTGCTATCCAGTAGGTTTTGTTGCATAACTCATCATGATACAGAAATTGTTCCATTTTATGTGCCCATTGCCTGTAGAACAAAGTTTGGTTAAGCATTTTCAAATATTTCGCGGCAGCGGCATATTCACCGTTAATGATATTTGTCTCAACCATCCGGCGAATCATCCGTGTACTTTCACTCTTTGGTGAAAAGGTATTAGCCATCAATACATAATGTTGTGAAGCATTTATATCGCCAATAAAATAATATACTTCATTTCCGTAGAGAAGATTAAGATAATTTGTTTCTTCGTTAAAAGGTATAAATATCCCGTCTAATCCCATTTGATCAATGGACAAGATATTTTCAGGTAGTTTATTAACAGCTGCTGATGCCAGGTTATAATAATAAATAACATAACGGGTTTTTCTTGAGGCTTTCCGGGCGAATTCAAGAGTTTTTTCAGGACGATTGAAATACCATTCGCAATCAAGTGCAAAAAGCGTTTCAAACATAAAGTTAGGGATCGGTGTTGATAGTTCTGTGATCGGATATTTATAAGCCTGTTTGGTGGTCAGGTAATAATGGGTGCGCATCGAAAACGGGATAAGTAAAACGATCAATACGAGTGTAAAACAATAGGTCCATTCCAGCCATCCTTTGATTTGTTTTATTTTAAGTTCATAAATCAACATAACCAAAACAAACAAATAAACAGCAAAACCGGTAACCATGTATAATACAGGTACCAGGATTATCCCTCCGATAATTCTGGTTGTTAAACCTTTCAGCACAGTGTAAAAACGAAATGCAGCCAAAGCAATTATTAATGAAATAGTTGCCGAAAGAGGATAAACAATAGTAAAGTGAAAACCGGTTATTAAAGCGGTTGCCAACAGGGACAGAAGGTAAGAATACTTCCACGAAAAAAGACTGGAAATAACCCAATCAATCAAATACCATAACAACAAAAGACAACCAGTAATGATAACAGCTCCGCCGGCTTTAAGAAAATAAAACTGGGTAAGGAAATCACCAATCAGGCACGAAAATGATGC